>NZ_QTUM01000015.1:24774-40585 GCF_003435615.1 Catenibacterium sp. AM22-6LB | reverse complement strand
CATATTTTCCTGTAAATTCTGTCTATCTTGATTGTTGGCTAGAATGGCATTAAGATGTCTATATCTAGGTGATGGATATTTACTCAAAGCTATCTGGCAGGATATTTCGAGTCTTTCTTTTGAATATTTATCACTTAGATGCAGTACACTTAATGCAGGATTATATCCCTGTTCTTTAACTACGCTAGTTAGAAATATATTATCTATTACCTTTCTAGTGTAAGGACCAATTTTACTGGCCCATTTTTTTATACGCTCATCATCCCATTCTGTTACTTTGACAGACTCTGGCATATCATGATCATATGTGGAATATCTGTTTTTAACGTAATCTGGAAACACCTTATGTACATTAATGTGCTTATTTTGATAATAGGTAGTCAATGTGGTCTCAGTTACCTTAATATCTACCATCTTGCCTACATATTCATATGGAACTGAATACCAGTTCTTTTTATAAGCGATATGACAGTTAAGCTGTACCTTTCTTGAATAAAACCAGTGACATACCTCAAAAGGAAATTCAGGGAGTGGTCTTAGTGTTTTCTTCTCTACCTCTTCGAATACTTCCTTTCTGTTTCCATCTCTCTTCTGGAATGGTGTGGAGTTGAACACCTCAAGTCTTTCTCTAACTGCCTTATACAGTTCTTCAAATGAATTAAACTCTCTGTTTCTTAATGAAGCGATTATGACAGTAGCTATCTTTCCTACAGTGCCTTCAACACTTGCCTTCTGCTTCGGCTTTCTGACCTGTGCAGGCATGATGGCAGTCATATAATGATTTCCAAAATCACTGTAAGTATCAGTAAGGATGATTTCTCCGTTTTTAGGATGCATCACAACTCCTGTCTTAAGGTTATCGCAGACTACTCTTACTGTAGATCCACCAAAGTACTCAAACATGTGACGATTACAATTGATCCATGTATCCATTTTCATATCCTTTGTAGCTTCTACATATGAATACTGAGAGAATGGGAGTGTAGCTACAAATAGATATACCTTAACCACTTCACCTGTAGAAGGAACAGTATAATGCATTGTAGGCCCGCTCCAGTCTACTTCAGTACGAATGCCTGGCTTATGCTGGATATGGTTGGTATAGTTGTGATTCTGAACATGTTCTGTGTATCCTCTGCAGAACTTTGAATAGCTTACTGGATACTTCCCATCATTTATCTTGATGCAGTATTCATTCCACAACAGCTTCAGAGTGACTCCAGGTTTAGATAATTCATTATGAATATATTCATAATCTATAGGGGCATAAATGTCTTCACTTTCATAAAGATTAGGGAAGAACAGCTTTCCTAATTCCGTATCTGAATAAAACTCTAATTTTGCAGTATCAAATTCTAATTCCTCCTTTCTTCGTTTTACTTTTGATGAGGTGTGCTTGCTTATGTGGTATTGCTTGGAAATGGTATTAAGAGAAATTCCCTGATCCATTAGCTGCAGGCACAGTCTCAGATTGAATTTTACAGCCATAATTTTTCGGCTCCTTTCATAATATTAGAGACATTGTCTCCAATATCATGATAGTACAAAAAGACCACCCATGAGGTGGTGCAGTTGTGTATATTCTGATTTTTAGACTAGTGGTGCAGTTGGTGATATAGGTGGTGCACTTTATGCGATTGGCGGTGCTGTTGCTTGCGAATAATCAGTAATAACAGGTAACCCCTGACTCATTGCTTCATTAACAACTAATCCCCATATATCTTCTCTAGTAGGAAATACAAATAAATCAGCTAATCTATACCAATTTAAAATGTTTTCTTTATCTTGAAAATCAATAAAATAAAGATTATTCATTTGATATTTATTTCTCAGATTAATGTAATAATCTGTAGGTTTTCCACCTATAATATAAATTCCAATATCTTTATCTAAATCCTTGTATGCTTCAATCATCCAGTCAAAACCTTTTCTATGAATAAATTGTCCAATAGAAATAATAACTTTTTTATATGGAATATTATATTCAACTCTTAATTTATCTCTTTCTTGATCACTTATACATTCTTTTAAAATATCTTTTTCTCTTAGACTAGTAAAAGGAAAATTAAATATTTTTTCTTTTTTAGCGCCATAATATTCAAGATATTTATTTGTTTCTTTTCCTGAGCTCAACCAATAAGATGGTGAAGAAATAAAATGTTTCTTAATTAAATAATTTAATTTTCTTTCATTCTCACTTATAAATCCCCCATCAGCATTAAGAATATATGGTATTTTGTGTAATTTCATATAAGTACTAGCTATCATTGCAGTGGGTGTGCTATACCCACCCAATATAATATAATCAAAGTTTTCTTTTAAATATTTAATTACTTCAAATGATAAACTTGCTTCATTACCAATATTTTTTGAATTCAGAAATATAGCTTTGAATTTATAATTATTACTATACCATTCATCATCTCTATCAGCTGCTCTTTTTCTTTCAAAGAGTACTGTAAGATCACAGTATTTACTTAGTTCATTAAAAAAATCAACTCTATATGGAGCTGCTAAATTCGTTAAATACAATATTTTCATCCATATTCCTCCATATATCTATTTATCATTTTTTTTGAACCAACATCTATAACTTTATCCAGTGAACATCTTTTTATTGCTTCAATTATTGAATGAATGTCATTCGTAACAATCTTATCTTCATCCACATATGCACTTTCAGGGCTCCCACCTGTATTAAAGGTAATAACAGGCGTTCCACATGCTATAGATTCTAAATTCGTCGTTGGATAATTATCTTCTAAAGTAGGATTAAAATAAACATCAGCTGCACTATACCATTTAACTAGTTCTTGAACATTTTCTGTTCTAGAAATACCTACAATATTAGTTGGTAACTGTGCTATTTGTTTTTTATTTAATCCGATTAAAACTATTTGATATTGATTATCTAATTCTTTAGATAATTCTATAAAAGTATCTAAACCTTTTCTTTTATCCCATACAGAAGCAACACCTAAAATAACTTTCTTATCTTCTATTCCATATTGTTGCTTGATATTTGATGGCGTTGGTTTAAATACATTTGTATCAACACCATTATTAATAACCTCAATTGGATAATCTTTTAAATATGATTTTTCTACTTCTTTCTTCAACCATTTACTAGGAGTAACTAAAATCATATTTTCTACACCACTGAATATTTCTCTTTTCTTATTAAAATTACTTTTAACATTTGAAAAAATTGTTTGTGGATATTCCTTTTTATTAGGACAATTTCCATTACAACATGTCTGCCACTTATCACATTTAGCATATGAATAATAAGCACAATGCCCTGTATAGGACCAACAATCATGTAATGTCCATATTTTCTTGATTTCAGGATGATGTTTTAAATAATTGAACAAGATTTCAATATTTACATAATATCCATGGATATTATGTAAATGAATAACATCAGGTTTAAATTCTTCTATTTGTTTAATTAAATCTTTTGTCGCTTTTTCACTACCAAATCCACTAGCATCAATTAATCTCGATTTCAGGACATGTAAATAGATATCTAATTGATTACCTATTTTAATTGTATTAAATCCTTCAGGTGCATCTCCTCTACCATAGGCAATACAACATGTATGTCCAGCTTCCTCTGCTGCTTTATATAGATTTTTACAGATGGTTCCTGTTGACCCATTACATACAGAATTGATAAATAATATCCTAGACATTATTTATCCCAACCTTCTAATTCTTCTCGTACAAGTTTAACTTCTAATAATTTATTCTTTACTGCTTCTACATCCATTAATTCAGTATTATTAGAATTAAATTGAGTAAGTTTAGATGTTTCCATACCTTCAGAGAAGTACTTATCATAATTTAAATCTCTCTTATCTGCTGGTACTCTATAGAAATTACCCATATCTATAGCATGCACACATTCTTCATCTGTAAGTAATGTTTCATACATCTTTTCACCATGTCTGATACCAATTACTTTAATATCATTTTCAGCATGGAACAATTGTTGTACTGCTTTAGCAAGTACTTCAATAGTACATGCTGGTGCTTTTTGTACAAAGATATCTCCACTTTCACCATGTTCAAAAGCAAATAATACTAAATCAACTGCTTCTTCTAAAGTCATGACAAATCTTGTCATACTAGGTTCAGTAACAGTCAAATCATTTCCTTCTTTTATTTGGTTAATAAAAAGAGGTACTACTGAACCTCTTGAAGCTAATACATTTCCATATCTTGTACACATGATACTTGTTTTTTCTGGATCCACTGTTCTACTTTTAGCGACAATGACTTTTTCCATCATTGCTTTACTTGTACCCATAGCATTTACTGGATAAGCTGCTTTATCTGTAGACAAGCAGACTACTCTTTTTACACCGCATTCAATAGCAGCAGTTAAAACGTTCTCTGTTCCTAAAACGTTTGTTTTAACTGCTTCTATTGGAAAGAACTCACAACTTGGTACTTGTTTTAAAGCTGCAGCATGGAAAATATAATCTACACCATGCATTGCATTTTTAATACTGTTAATGTCTCTTACATCACCAATATAAAATTTAAGTTTAGAAAAAGTATCAGGATATTTAGCCTGATACTCATGTCTCATGTTATCTTGTTTTAATTCATCTCTACTAAATACTCTAATTTCTTTGATATCTGTTTCTAAGAAACGATTTAATACTGCGTTACCGAAAGAACCAGTTCCTCCTGTAATCATTAACACTTTACCTTCAAATTTACTCATTTTTATTTTCTCCTTTTAATTTTCTGAATTTTCTTGTAACATTTTCATAATTTCTCTTACTTCTTCACTATCTGATGCTTTGGATGTAGATCGATTATTTATGATGTGACACACTAATTTAGATATTGAAAAAATCAATAGATAAATATTGATAAATAATAAAATCGTCCAAATGTTACCACTTAATGAAGTTAATTCTTTAGCCTTAAATAATCCAAGCACTTTATTTATGTTCTTAAAAAACATAACATACACACTATAGAATCCTAAAAATAACATTTGCGTTATCAAAAACGTCATACATAAAACAGTATCAACATAAGGAATAATTTCTTTGATGAACTGTTCAATTGAAAAATGTTTAATAATTTCTTCAATGAATTCATAATTCATTGTTGCATATTTTCTTTTAGATTTATCTTCCGACTTAGAATTATCTTTATTGGTAGAATTTTCCGTATTTTTTCCACTGGCTTTATTTTTGTAATGCTTATATATGTTTACTAAAAAATATATTTGTGAAATTAAAATTAGCATTAAAATTACAAATAATATTAAATTTAATTTCCAGTTTGAACTTGTATTGACCGTTAAATAACCAAAAATGAAAATTCCTGATACTGCAATAATAATTCTACAGGTAGATTCAGTAATAACCTTATAGTTTGGCTTTTCTAAATATAAACCTCGTTTACTTTTAGAAAAATGTAAACTAATTAAAGAAGATAGACATATGATAATAAATAATATAACTAATACTTTATTCATTGTTCTGATTCTCCCTTTTTATCTTTTTTCAAATTTATTCGATATGGTATTTGTTCTCTTAAAAAGTTTTCTCCTCTACTTCTAAGTAAAAGACAATATTTTTTAGTAGCATCATTACTAGCTATATAATTATCTTCATCTAACTTCTCTTGAGTAATATGAAATCTATTACTTAATAACTTCTTGTATTGCTGTACCGTAATAATTGTAGCTAAATTGGTTTTTATAAGAAGTGAAACAAATGGAATATAAGATTTTTTCTCTAATTCATCCTTATTATAAAAATATTTTAAAGTGTACCCATCTTTGGCAGTCGCTTCAGCAAGGGTAAACAAATCAAGAAAATGACTGATATACTCTGTTGTTTTTGCTATTTGTTCTATTACTTCTTTTTCGAAATTATCACAATTTTGATATTGTCCATCCTTAATATTAATTTCTACATTTTTCATTAATGACATAAATAGCATTTCAAATGCATCTTCATATTCATCAAAATAATCTTTACTTGATTTAATATACAGAAATGATTCTGCTCTTCTAGATTTTAAATATCCTAAAAAGGCACTTATACCATCTATCATAATTGCAAAAACTAAATAAAGAATGCAATTCCAAATATTTATTTCTTTATCTGAAAATGCAAGAATAGAAAATGCGTATACTCCTGGCAAGTTTAATAATGCATTTTTTCTTTCTTCTAATTCATTTAATTTTCGATTTATATCATCATCGTTTATATTGGTGTTCACAAAAGCTTCAATCTTTTGATATGAATCTTCTGTATTCCTTTTATATTGCTTGATTTTAGTTGATAATTCATCTTTCTCTTCCACTTCTTCAATACTTATTCCATTCAATACATCATCATTTTGAAATCCTAATATTAACTTATCTAAATCATATGAATAAGAAAAAGAAGTTGGTATTCCAATATCAATTTCATTTTGAAACTCATTGTTATAACTACTTTCAAACTGTTTTAACTTACTAAAAATAGAATCACTTGATCCACTCTTAGTAATATCTTCTTTTTCAATGTCCGAAATACTTTTTTCATTATAAACTCTCAACAAATCATCAAAGCTATATAAAGCTTTTTGAGAATTATAGAAGTTTTGTAACTTATCCCTTCTTAACCTATATAAATTACTAGTTTGAGCATTTTGATTGATAGTATTACTATAATCTTGTAATTGGTCATTTCTTCTTCTATAAGGATTAGTTACGGATTTACTATTTCTATCATTATAAGTAATTGCATTTTGAATACTATTCATCATTCCTTGTGCATCTGTTATATCTTGTATAATTTCATTTTTTATATCTTCTTTTGATCCTATATTTGATTGACAATTGATTTTTAATGAATCAAAACTTGTTTTATAAGTTTCGTATTTACTCGCATATCTATTTTCCAATGGTTCCTGACTAATCAAAATTCCTGTATATGAAAAAAAGATCAAAATACTGAGAAATACAAACAATGCAACAAAATAACGTTTTTTTCTTTTATTTACATTAAATGCCTTGTTTGACAAATAAACAATCATTACCTGAATAACAGTTGCAAATAAGAAAGGTGCATATTCCCATATAGATGAAAATATTAGTTCTGCACCTTTATACGTTGTAAAAAATGAAATGAATTGTAGAACAAAAATCAGGAGATATATTGCATGATCACCAATATTCTTGTTAGTAAATCTACTTTCTTTTTGTAAAAAACTAAATATATTACTATAGAAAATCTCCAATTGATTTTTTATTATATTTACTTTTTCCTTTTGCTTTTGATAACTCTCTATTTTCTTTGTTAATTTTTCCTTTGCACCCTTTATACGTTTGCTAATATATGATAATTCATTTTCAATTTTAGACTCCGAAAAATATCTTGAAATAAAACTAACCGTATTAAATGGAACAAATAGTAATATTAAACACCCTATAAGAAAATGAACAATGCAATGCGGAACAATAATAAATAAAAATTTTAAAAATATACTTAAATTCGTTTGAAATTCTATTCCTTTTTTGTGTAAAAAATATTTATAACAAGCTTCAAAAAATATTGCTAATAAAACATAAACCCCTAAGCTTAATAAAATATATTTATACATATTCTATCCTCCCCCGTATTAAACTTTTACTACATTAAACTATCTCCTTTCGATTATAATCTTCCCTAAATTTTCAAATAATTCATCTAACAATTTTTCTTTGTTAAAATTATTAAAACCATACTCTAATGAATTATGTTTCAATAACTCATATTCTTCTTTTGTTTTATTCAACATTTCATGACATGCCTTTACCAATCCATCAACACTAATCTCTTGTGATACAACTCCTGCAAGAGATTCATCAATTGTTCTTTTTCCTTCACCACTAACGCATCCAATAATTGGTACACCACAAGCCATATAGGTTTGTAGTTTCGCTGGTAATGTCATTTCAAAGACCGGATCAGGTTTTAAGATAAGCAAAGCTGCATCTGCATTAGCAAGATATTGTGGTATTTCACTTTCAGGTTTTCTTCCGTGAAAAATAACAATATCATCTAAGCCATTATCATGTACTGCTTTTTTTAAAGCATCCTCTTCTCTACCATCACCTACTAATTGCCATTTAATTGGTGTTTCTTTTAATTGTTTAGCTGCTTCTATTACAAGATCTAAGCCTTGAGCTTTCCCAATATTACCTGTAAAAACAATATTGAAATCTTCTTCATTGAAAAGATTCTTTGTTTTTTCTTCTTTTGAAACAATAGAATATTGTGGCCAAAAAATAACTTTCTCTTTATCTTTTTTAAGATATTTTTGAATATTTGGTACAAAGCTTTTAGAAGCTGTTAAAATCAAATCACAGTTTTTATAAATATATTTAACCATTTGTTCAATTGGCTTAACTACAAATGGATAATCCATTCCTGTAACAGCAACAATATTTTCTGGCCATAGATCTTGAATATTGATAATAACAGGTATGTTTCTTTTCTTTTTAAGTTTAATAGCAGGTAGAGCAACTGTGATTGGTGATACTTCAAAGACATAGATATAATCAAAATGCAAATGTTCTAAATCTTTTAGTTTTTTATTTGCTTCACAAACAAAACTCATATAGTTTTTAATCAAATTAATTGAACCAGTTTTTCTAGCTTCAAGATTACATCTGTAAATTGGTATACCATTCCATACTTCATCACAGTTTTTATCTTTTGAATATCCTTTAAAATATTCTCCTTTAGGATAATTAGGCAAACCTGTTAAAACAGTAACTTCATATCCTCTATTTTTCATTTCTAAAGCCAAATCATTGATTCTAAATTGTTCTGGATAAAAATATTGACTAATGATTAAAACACTTTTCTTTTCATTCACTACTATCACCTTCACTTACTTGAATAGATTCACTTAATGAATGAACTCGATAATTTCCTTTATCGTAAGAACTTAAATTCATATCATATGCACTATTACCAAAAGCTTTATTTGCAAGTGTTCCTATCTTGCCTGGAACTTTTGTCATTAATTGAATCATGAAGTTTACTCCAGGTATCATAATAATCTTATGTCCTTTTACCTTAGCTATCATTTCTACCATAACTGATGTATTTGTATACTCATCATTTTGTGGGAAGAAAATTCCTGCTTCTTCGTTATTAATCATCAATCTGATAAACTCACATAGATTATCAATATGTAACATACTTCTTCTGTTTTTTACGATTGGAAATACTGGTAACTTAGTTGCCAGCTTTACAAGCAATGGATAGTTTCCCTTACTTCCTTTTCCATAGATCATTGGTGGTCTTAAAATACATACTTTAAATGTTTCATCATTTAATTCCTGCAATGCAAGATCAGCCTGTAATTTACTATCTCCATAGAAGTTTTCTGCTTGTGGTACTGTCTCTTTGGTAATAAAAGTTTCTTTACATCCACTATAGATAATCATTGAAGACATGAAGATAAATTGTTTTACACCATTATCTTTAGCTATATTTGCTACTTCTAATGTTAGATCCCTATTGACCCTATAATATTTTTCTTTCACTTCTTCACTGACATTTCCTACATCTGCATGAGCAATACCAGCTACATGAAAAACTGCATCAAATTTTGAAAAATCAAATTCTTTCCAACTTGGATTCATCATATCTAGTGTTGAAATTTCAATTTCATCTTTATGATTTTGATTTATAAATTTTTCAAAGGAAGTTCCGATGTAACTATTTGCACCTGTAATAAGCACTTTTTTCATTACTTTCCTTCCTCCTTGTGTAATTCTCCTGTACCACCTTCAACGACTCCATCATGTTTTAACACAGATAAGATTGTTCCAAAAAAACATTTCATATCAAATAAAAAAGAGATACGTTCAACGTATTCTCCATCTAATTTTGCTTTTACCGGAATCTCTAATTCATCTCTTCCATTTATTTGTGCCCATCCTGTAAGACCAGGTCTTACATCATTGGCATGATATTTGTCTCTTTCAGCGATTAAATCATCCTGGTTCCATAAAGCTGGTCTTGGACCAATAATTGCCATTTCCCCTTTTAATATATTTAATATCTGTGGTAATTCATCCAAAGATGTTTTTCTTAGAAATTTCCCTGATTTTGTTATATATTGATCTGGATTTGATAACATATGTGTTGGCATATCTTTTGGTGTATCAATATACATTGTTCTAAATTTGTAGATATTAAAATATGTTTTATTGATTCCTACTCTTTTTTGTTTGAATAATATTGGTCCTTTACTATCCAATTTAATCCAGATGCATAGAATTATATAAACAGGACTTAATACGATAAGTCCACCTAATGCTAATATAAAATCTATAATTCTTTTTATCTTATTCTTATACATTAAATAACTACCTCCCCATCTTTAATATCACTACCTTCTTTAATTTCTTTTCCAAAGGTAATTGTACAGTTACTTCCTATTCTTGTAAGTTCATGAATAATGACATTAGGACGAATCACTGTATTTGAATAAATGAGACTATCATCATGAATGATTGCATCATGATTGACAGTAGCATTTGCACAAATGATACAGTTATTTCCAATCTTTGCATTTGGTTCTATGACTGCATGAGGAAAGATGACACTCCCTTGTTTGATTGTTGCATATTTGGATACTGTTGCTTTATTGCTTATTAATGTAATGATGTTATAGCCTATTTCTTTTGCTTGATCGTGTAATTGTTTTCTAAAAGCATTATTTCCTACAGCAATAAATACATCTAAGTATTCAGGAAATAATTGCTTCATTTCATTTATCTTTCCAACAACTTTACAATCATTTACCGTTTGACCTACTAACCCATCATCTAAAAATATAATTTCATCATATTTTTCTCTCGCAATATCTAAACAACATCTCCCATGTCCACCTGCACCAATAATAATCAATTTATTCAATTTATCCCCTCCCTAATAAAAAAGAATATAGTTTGCCTATCCAATAAGTGCTTATATTGGACTGGGTAAACTATATTCAAATAAGATGTATAGGCGGCTCCCCCTACGCTATACTTCATTATTTTGCATTTCAATTCCTGCTTTTAATTTCTTGTTTAAAAATTCAATATTTAATACTGCTTCGTGACTTTTCTTATCTACTGCAACTATATATTCTTCTAATTGTTTCAACGGTCCTTCAATGATTTTTGTTCTTCCATTGACCTTATATCCTTTTGACATCACCAGAATGTATTGTTGATTTAAAAGGATATCTAGAAGTTTTATTTCTTCTTTTGTTAGTGCTGATACATCTTCTTTTTTTAATTCTCTGATGACTCCATCTCTTTCTTCTTTCATTAATAAAAGCAATGTATCAAATTCTGTCTGATCCATATTTGTCTTAATAAAGAGATATCCTGGAAACATACTCTGGATAATTATCTTATCTTTAGAACGTATGTACTTTTCCATTTTTGGTATGAAAGCTTCAGTATCTTTTTTTAGATTGAATGTCTGATAAAGCTTTTCTATCTTTAAACTTTGACAGAACAAAACATAATAGTTCATTATCTTGTTACCTGCCTTTTTAAAGCTCTCTGTTTAAAACATTCAAAGATGACTTTTTATCTTTACTAAATACAGTACAGCTTTCTACTTTTGTACATGCAGGAACAAGTGTTCCTCCTGCAACAACAGCATTACAATCAACATGTACTCCACTTGCACACATGCTTCCATGATTTACTACAGCTCCTGCTGAAATAAAACATCCTTCCTGTAATGCAGAACCAGCATGAATGACTGCCATAGGTTCAATAATAGAACCCTTTCCAATCTGTACAGATGGTGCAATATATGCTCTTGGAGAAACAAGAACTACAATTCTATAAGGCATTTCTTCTTCAATTCTTTTTATAAGTGATAGTCTTACTTTAGGATTTCCAATAGCAATAATGATGTTGCTGTAATCTACTGATAGTTTTTCTAAATCAGAAATCTTACCTAACACCTTATTTCCATCTGGTGTTTGTTCTTTATCATCATCTACAAAATCTATTTTTTCAAAACAATTCATTTCTCTTGCGATATCTCTAGCAACCATGCTATATATACCAGCACCCACTATTAATAAATTTTTATTCATAGTACTCTCTCCTTTAAAATTTTAACTAGATTTAACTTTCTGTAAGAGATTTCTATGCATAAATAGATTTCCAACTTCCTTATAAACGTAATCGTTATTTAAGTTAGCTTTTATATCCCAAACAAAACCAATATCATCTAGCTTTTCTTTATGTTCTAATGGCATCTTTCCTAGCTTATAATTTCTTCTCTGACGGATGATCCAGTCAGAGAGTTTCTTTCCACTAGATGTGATATAGTCCATTGGAACATTGAGATGACCAAACTTGAGATAATACTTTCTAGCTTCCTCATACATGGACCACCAGCGATTGTCTTTTCTTCCGACCTCTTCCATAGGAAGTGTTTTTAACATCTCTATTTGCTCATTAGTTAGTTTTCCACTCTCCATAGATTTCTTTTGGGATACAATCCACTTACCTAGCCATATACCCTGGATAACTTCCTTTTGAGAGATATTGATATTTCCATGTTCTTCATAATATTGTTTAACTAAGTTAAAACGAGATTCCCAATTATCTGGATTCCAATTCATACCTACATCTGTAAGTCGTTTAAAACGATCTTCAGAAATCTTATTATTCTTATAAAGACTTCTTTGTCTTTGAATCCATATACCTAAGGGAAAATCAGTATTACTTCTATAGTTCTTAGGAACACTTAAGTTTCCATATTCTTCTGAATAGTTCTTAGCTTCAATAAATCCGTTTTCCCAGACACGATCCACTCTATCCATCCAGTCCATACCAATTGAATCTAATTTTTTGATTTGTTCATCAGTTAAAGAATTACTTTTATAAAGTTGTCTTTGCCTTAATATCCAATTTCCAAGATGTTTCCCATCTTTTGATTTAAAGTTAGTAGGAATATCTAGATTTCCATGCGCTAAATAATATTCTTTAGCTAATCTGAAATTCTGTTCCCAGAAATAATCTAATGAATCCCAAATCATTCCTATAGAGTTTAACTTTTGTATTTTATCTTCAGTTAGTTTTCCAACTATAGTACCTTTACGAATAGCTTTTTGATTATTAAGCCAACTACCTAATGCATAACCTTCTTCAGTAATGTATCTTGCAGGCACTTCTAAGTTTCCATTCTCTTTGTAGTACTGTTTAGCACTTGCATAATACATATCCCATGTTGCAGTTAATGCATCATTGAGTTTTTCAAATAGTTCTCTGCAGTTTCTTACTTCATCAATAACCTTAAATTTTTCATTGATGATTTGATCTGCTTCTCCTAGAGAACGATAATAGGAAGTAGCTACTTGCATTTCCTCTTTAATAGAATCAATGCTATAGATGTTTTCAATGTTTAGTACGATATCAAATATGACTGCATTTGTTTTCTTGCTTGCAGACAGTGCTCTACCAATCTGCTGTTTATATACGATTGGTGAGACTGTTGGTCTTAATAGAATGACTCCATTTATATCATCAACATGGATTCCTTCATTTAATGCATCGATACAATAAAGAAGTCTTAAGTGATTATTATCATTGTCTCCTTTGAAGTCCTTAAATACTTTATCTGCTCCTGGATCACTAGAGTATACAGAATACATATGTGGTTCTTTATCTACCTTAGAGAACCATTCTGTATGTTTCATCATCTGATCCATATGTTCTTTGTTAGAACAGAATACTATGTATTTGCCATGCGGATCAGTCATATGCTTTTTGAAGATGACATCTAATCCTTCAGCTTTTTCTAATGTTCTTCTTAACTCTTCCAGACATTTTTCAGCATTGTCTCTTGCAACTTTACTTTTTGTTTTCTTTACTCTTCTTTCATACTTTTCCAACGTGTTCTGATAGTAATACATTGATAATACATATTTGGGTGGATTAAGAATTCCTCTTACTATTGCTTCTCCCAAACTCATTTGGGAAGCAATATTTCCATCAAAAAGCTCCTGTGCCATATCTCTTTGACTATCTAGATATCGAATATTGGTTGCAGATAATCCTAAAACAGGTACATCAGCATATGTAAATAGAAGCTGTTCTACACCCTTTTGCCAATATGTAGCTCCAGCACGATGATATTCATCAAGAACAATATAGTCAGGATGTATTGCTTGTATCTCTTCTTTACTCATACCCATGAGCTTCGCATAAGTAAAGAAGACAATATTATGAGGTTTGTAACCATTTGTAGCTTGATATAGATTCTCTAGCTGAGTAGAGAAAATATATTCTGAAGGAGATAACCAACAGATTGTCTTGTCAGGATGATCTTCGCATAGTTTAAATGCGATGAAGGATTTACCTGTACCTGTCGGGTGAACAATGGCAGCTTTTTTTGTATCTTCAAGCATAGTAACTGCTAAGTCATATGCTTTTTTGTTATGAGAATACAGCCTAATCATTGTCTAATCCCCCCTCTTCTTTTTGTATGTAATAGTGGTGAATATAAACATTTCTTGTGAATTAGTAACTGGTTCACAAGGTATACTTTTAGTAACAAAAGAACTTTAAAATAAAAGCGGAAAATGTTATAATTTTCCGCGAATATAAATAAATATCTTATTGTTTCTGTTTAATAAAAAAATGGCACGGAAGGTATACTTTTAGTGCCATTGTAGTGCTTTTTAAGTATTTAACATATATTTAATCTTACTATTTCCATTTCTAATGTATTATTGATTTCTAAAAGATCTGTTAATTTAATGGTTCCATATTATATTAAGAATATAAACTATTTTAATTCTTTCTAAAAAGAAAGAAAAATATTCACCTTATATTTAAGTTATAAACTCTTATTAGACTTTTGCAATAAAAATACATATATAGCATTCACTTCTACTATATATCTCGATTTTAATGGATAAATACTGCATTTCTAAGTTTACATTCATGCTTCTATTAACTATGTTCATTTGCTATTTTTTATTTGCACAAAGGAGAAAAGTGTGAAACAAAAATCAATCAAAACGTATAAAAAAAGATGAACTTAAAAACAAGTTTGAATAATTTAGAAAAAATAGAATAATTGAATATTATTGTTTAGTTAATTTATTTGTGTCCGCGCAACGAAGGCGTGGGGAAAAGGAGGAAAACATGAAAAATTGTTTTATTGGTCAATCTGGTGGGCCTACGGTTGCCATCAACGCCTCTCTTGCAGGTGTTATTACTCAATGCCAGAAAGAAGGATTTACTCATATCTATGGTATGATTAATGGTATCCAGGGACTACTAAAAAACAAGTTCATAGATATAAAAGATAAATTTAATTCTGAGGAAAAAATTGATGCATTAAAGCATTCCCCAGCAATGTATTTAGGAAGCTGTCGTTATAAGCTGCCTACAGTAAGTGATGATAAAGACACTTACGACTTGTTATTTAAAAAGTTTAATGATTTAGAAATCACTGATTTCTTCTATATTGGTGGAAATGATTCTATGGACACTGTGGCTAAACTTGCAGCTTATGGTGAAACAATCAATTCCCCTATTCACTTCATTGGAATTCCAAAGACTATTGATAATGATTTGATGGGTACAGATCATACTCCAGGCTTTGGTTCAGCTGCAAAGTATGTTGCAAGCTCTATGTTAGAAATTGCTTATGATTCTTCTATCTATAAGCTAGATGCGATTACTATTGTAGAAATCATGGGACGTAATGCAGGTTGGTTAACTGCTGCAAGTGCACTTGCAAGAACTGAATGTAATGATGCC
>NZ_QTUM01000015.1:0-24705 GCF_003435615.1 Catenibacterium sp. AM22-6LB | reverse complement strand
GGATATTGAAGAAAAGTTCAAAGAAAAATCTTCTATCATGATTGCAGTAAGTGAAGGTATTCATGATGAAAACGGAAACTTCTTAGATAGTGGTGATTCACAGCAGTATGATGCATTTGGTCATCCAATCCATTTTGGTACTGGTAAGGTATTAGAAAACATCTGTAAAGAACATTTTGGATGCAAAGTAAGAAGTATCGAATTAAATGTACTACAAAGATGTGCAATGCATATTGCATCTAAAGTAGATATTGATGAATCTTTCTTTATTGGTAAAAAGGCTGTAGAGACAGCACTGGCTGATCATACAAATGTTATGATGGGTGTTAAGAGAACTAGCAATGATCCATATACTGCAGAATGTATCTATAGTAATGTACAGGATATTGCGAACCTAGAACAGAAAGTTCCAGCAGAGTGGATTACTAAAGAAGGTAATGATATCACTCAAGAACTTTATGATTACTTATATCCATTAATCCAGGGTGAAATTGCTATTACTTATAAGAATGGTATTCCTTCATATATCGATATTGCCCATTTAAAAGAATATTAGGATTGTGATAAAAAGATACCCTTAATAGAATACAATGATTGCATTGTAATTCCCTTTAGGTATCTTTTATAAACAAAACATTAAAATAATGAATCCTTCTATTCATTTCATTATATTTATGTCTTCCTACAATGGAATGTTTATTCTTTTTATGAGTTCCTCATCATCGCCAATAGTATCAAATTCTATGAACGGATTAGTTTTGAGTAAAAACGGATTTTTCTTGTATTCTAAATATGTATTACATAAAGCAATATCTCCACCATCTGCTTGTTTAAGATATTTTCTATATTGCAATAATGTATCATCGATTTGATTATCTACTGCTATGTAACGTCCAATATATTCATGCTCAGTCCCCTGCTTCTTGACTAATATTGTGTTAAAATTACAATTCATACCGTAAATAGTCCCATCATCAATCTGATTTAAAAGTAAAACATTAATTTCAGTCGGCATAGCAGACATAGCAGTTGATGTTTCAATGTAAACAAAAGCAAAATCAGAATCTGGACTATCAAGCATTTTAGCTTGATATCCATATAATTTATTATAGCGATTATCAAAATAAAGCTTTTTAGGATATTCTTTAACTAACTCTACCATAAAAGTATCAAATGAGTTGGAAACATAATCAAATATTTCGTCTAAATATGTGTTAATAGATTTTTTATCATTTTGAATAGATTTGCGAAAAAAAGGATTAATATCAGAAACATAGTTACTATCAAATAAACCTTTCCGTAACTTTAAACCAACATCACATGTATGCTTAGTTCTATTATTAAAAGCGTCAATATACTTGTATTTTGAATCTTTTTCAATACTATTATACCAATTAGATATATAAGGAAAATTCTTACCATAAGTCTGTTGATTAAACTTCTTCAACATAGCTGGAAAATCAACACTATCAATCTTTTTTGCTTTATTTCCAAGTAATGAAGCATTAGCAATTTGAGAAATACTATCAAACACATTTCTAGAATACTGGAAAAAATCTTTTATCAATTTATTTAGCAAAAAGGATACTTGAATATCTTTCCCTACAATAGACGTCAAAGTAGTTGGTAATGAATCTTTTTGTACAACTAACTCCTTTTCATCATTTTGATTTTCAAAAAATGAATTCAATAAGGATTTCCTCCATTCATCAAACTCTTCTGTTGTTCGATCAAGCAATCGCAAAATTGTATCTTTACAATATTCAGCAGTATCTAGTGTTTCTTTTGTATTGATCACAAATTGCCAAGCATCATATATCCCATTATTATAAAAGTCAATTTCCAATTGTTTATTTATTAGTACCATTTTATAAACCTCTTTTCATTTTTAATATTTATTACCTTATACATCAGATTTACTCTGTTTCTGGAATAAATTGACTCCTCGAAATTGCAATTGCCTTTAATAAAATAAAGCATCTTAGCAACATTTTCATGTAATGTTTACTAAGATGCAGCATAATTCTAATATTAATTTAGCGTTTATCGGTATTTTGTAGCATACCGACTGATATGTATATATTTTAATCTCTATTTCAAATATTTATCAACGAATAGGTTAATTGATTCTAGAGTATCTAGTTGTCCATATTCTCCATTTGTATAATTTGAACCTAAGCCATTTAAAAGAATACTTTTACAGCCAGCAGCAATTCCTGCCTTGATATCATTCTCACTATCGCCAAGCATGTAACTTTGACTCAAATCTACATTAAAATCTTTAGAAGCTTTTAAAATCATTCCTGGTTTTGGTTTGCGACAATCACATTCTATTTTTAATTCTATAATCTCTCCATCATAACCTTTATGTGGATGATGTGGGCAAAAGTATATTCCATCTAAATAAGCACCTTCCTTGCCAAGTTCTGTTTCCATTTTGTTATGAATTTCTTCAAGTTGATCCCAACTGATTTCACCACGTGCTATTACAGGCTGATTAGTTATAACAATAGCAAGATATCCTAATGCATTAATTTTCTTGATTGCATCTGCAACTCCAGGAATCAGTTCAAAATCATCTATATCTGTCAAAAAATCTTTATATACATTAATGGTTCCGTCACGATCCAAAAATACTGCTTTTTGCTTATTTGAAAGGTTTTTTGACTGTACCCTACCTTCCATATAATCATTTTCAACTTGATGAAATCTTTCTGGGGTTCCCATATCTTTTACATATTCAGGAGAATCATAACAAAACATCTGCCCCGTTCCTGCCAATGGTTTTAACAGTTGTCTGTCAAGGTCAACCTTAAATACTTTTCCAGTTTTTTCATCAACCTTACCCACTTTATCTGTATCAATACCATTTAAAATAGATGGATCTATAACATGAAGACCTGCATTAACTCTATTTCGATAATATTGAGGCCTATCATCTTCTTTTGCAAGCCATGCTTCAACCATGCCTTCTTTATCTGCAATTATAAGGCCTGAATCATATGGATGATTATTTGGATGCGTAAAGAGTGTTACTTTACCACCACATGAATAATGAAAAGACACAAAACGCTTAAAGTCTATATCAAAAATTGCATCTCCATTTAAAAGTAAAAATGGTTCAGTCAATTGATCTTTTAATTTAAACAATGCTCCTGCATTTCCAAGTGGAGTTTCTTCATTATAATACTCTATATTTACCCCTATCTTTGATCCATCACCAAAATAATCCATTATAATAGATCCAAGATGTGAAACAGTAATAATAATATCCTTAAATCCTTGATCACGTAAAGAAATTATTTCTCGTTCTAGTACCGGTATTCCATCTATAGGTATCATAGGTTTAGGTATATCGGCAGCAATTGATTGAATTCTCGTTCCTTTACCGCCTGCCATGATAACTGTCTTCATTTATTTACTCCTTCTTAACTGATTCTTACATTCCTAAATTATTTCTTTACTTTCCGAAAAATCTATCTTCAAGCATTAAACATAAACAGTGATATACTGGAAGATGCAGTTCTTGAATCATATATGTTTCCGTTTCTGGAACTTTGATAGCAACATCTGATACTTCTGCAAGTTTTCCTCCTTTTTGTCCTGTTAAACCAATGATTTTTAGACCTGATGCACGCGCAACTACAGCCGCATTTAAAACATTCTTGCTATTTCCTGATGTTGAAATTCCTAAGAAAACATCTCCCTTTCTTCCAAATCCTAATAACTGCTGTGCAAATACGCCTAACCCATCTACATCATTAATATAAGCAGTAGATAGAGCTTCATGAGCTACTAAAGGAATAGCCATTAAAGACTGTTCTAGATTTTTCGCTAGTTCAGGGCCTTTCTCTGGATCTGCCTCAATAAGTTTATTCGCATATTCATCAGACACTGGTCTAGGAATTTTAAAACGTTTCATTAATTCACCTGCTATGTGCTCAGAATCAGCAGCTGAGCCGCCATTTCCTGCAATAAGAAGTTTACCACCATTTTCATAACATTCTTCTAAAACTAAATATGAATCAATGATATCATCTTTTACAACATCCAAAACTGGATAACGCTGAATTAATAAATCAATATGTTTATATAATCTTTTATTTAACTCTTTCATTTCTTACTTCTCCCTAAACTTTTTCAATTTATTTATTACTAAATTGCGATTTTCTTTGTCTAATACTATAAACATAAAAATAGGAACGCCTATTATACATGAGCACAAGGCAGAAACAATTAGTCCTATCCATGTTGAAGGCATAAAATTCATAAATAATGTTTTTAATACTAAAGTTATTACTACTGCTGCACTAAGAACTCTAAATATACCAAGATAAAAAACATTCCATTTTAATCCTAAACAATGTGCAGAATATATGGGCGTAAATATCATAAAAGTAATAAATCCAAGTACTGTTGTAGTGCCAACAACTGCATATAATCCAAGATTTGTATACTTTAAAAGAACATACATTCCAATGACATTTAAAATCCCACTTCCTATAGTGACATAGCAAGGAATTCTGTTTTTTAAAGTTAGTGTATACGTATAAAATAAAGGCTGCACAATACCTTCAAACAGAAAACCTACTACAGTAACTACTGTTATTCCATAGAGTAGCATACTATCCTGTGTTGGTGTCCAAAGCTTATAATAAAGAGAGCCGAATGTTATCAAACCAGCGAATATCATAGATGAGAAATATCCTGAAAACATTATTTCAAAATTTAAAATCTGAGCAACTCCTTTTGAATCACCATTCGAATATTTCTTTAATAAATATGGTTGAAATGGTCTACTAAGTAACTGCTCAAGAGACGAAAGGATTGTAGATACTGTTTTAACTATGGATAAATTTCCCATTTCTAGTGCCGAAAGCATTAGATTACTGACCCATAAATCTAAACCTGAATTCAATAAATTACCTACACTATTTATTGAATTCCATATACCACTAAGAACTAATTTTTTTACAGCTCTCCATGAAAATATCTCTTTTTTAACTTTCAATTCAGGTGTATATTTCTTTGATAATCTGATATTTAACACAAATAGCACCAATGTAGAAATAATCAGTCCAACACCTACATAGGAAACCTTTATTGGTAAAAATTTATATAATACTATAAGTACAATAACCTGAGTCAAATATGTAATAACATTATTGGTTTCTACACTGCCTAATTTATTCTTAATATAAGCTGATACTGTAAAAGTATTAGCAAGTGCCAATAACATATAATTAGTTATGTCTAAAGCAAACAATACCTTGACATCAGAAACTAAATTGGTTGGAATCTTAATGAATACCTGAATGTTATATATAAAGAAAACCTCAAATATAATAGTAATCAATAACAACCCTATGTTTGCAATCACTACACTGCTGAAGTACGTATTTGCTTTTTCTATATCATCTTTGTGATATGCTATCGTAATATATCTAGCAGCAAAAGCATTTAAACATCCTGTAGCTATTATTCCATAATTAGCAATAGTTTTTGCAAGTGATACGAATCCAAATGCTTCAGCCCCCATATTTGTCGTAATATAGGGAGTAAGAACAAAAGAAATCATATAGTTTATTGCCATTGCAACTATTGATAAAATGAGTGTAAATGATATTTGTTTAGTTGCATTTTCTTTATTCATTCTCATACTTACTCTCCATTATATTTGTATTTACATATCTTCTTTGCGCCAAAACTATCACGAAGAAAATAAATATGTGTTGGGCTTCTCCATAATAATTTTCTATAAAACTCATTATTAAAAATAGGATTTGTA
The DNA here is from genome assembly GCF_003435615.1 of Catenibacterium sp. AM22-6LB. NCBI lineage: Bacteria > Bacillati > Bacillota > Erysipelotrichia > Erysipelotrichales > Coprobacillaceae > Catenibacterium > Catenibacterium sp. AM22-6LB. Next base: position 18,917 of record NZ_QTUM01000015.1, on the reverse strand, counting down.
TATAAAAAGAAAAATCAATTATATTATCTGTTTTAACCCTCTCATTAACAATTACATTCTTCATTAGTTTTACTAAAGGAAAATAAAATATTACGAATCCAATCACACCAAGCTGTACTAATATAGATAAAAATGAATTTTCAAGCCAGGCATATCCAATTGCAGCTTCAACTTGACCAGCACCCCAGCCAAATAATGGTTTCTGCATTATTGCGTGTACTGCACGACCAAAGAAATCATCTCTACCATTCATAAGAGAACCACTAGATGCAAATTTACTCATTTTATTTATTATTCCAGACATTCCAGGAATATTTTGAATTCCAATAACTGCAATCATAACCACAATAGCAATACCAAATAAAATCTTCGAAATTTTATTTCCTTTAGTTCTCATATAAATAAGAGCTATGATAACTAGCGCAGCTGCGGAAGATCCTCTTCTCTGCGTAAAGAAAGTACCCATCAGAAATAAAGCAACTAGTATAATATAAAACATTTTTTTTGTTGTTTTCTGTTCATTCTTTGCTCTTACAGCAGATAAAACAGCACCTATAGAGAGATACATTGCACACATACTAGTTTGCATTGAAAAACCGTAATATGCTTTGTTCCAATTCATCTGCTCAATTACCTCAGTATGTATACTGTCCGGCAATAAAGGTAATACAACTCTTGTATATAAATCTGGAAATATAACCTGCATATACAAACATACAAGATGAATAATAGAGAAAAATAATATAATAGAATGTATTTTTTCACCATCACAGTTCTTTGTAATAAATCTTGCTACAAGATAATAGATAATATAGTTTGCTAACACACCAATACTCGCTATAGGATTAACCGAAGATAACGAAAGTCCAATTAGGAATATCATTCCTAACAAATATGCTATATCTATCTTATTCAGTCTTGTCCTATGAATAAAAGCCATAAGAATACTTAATGCAGCCATAGCAATCCAAAATAATGAAGGATATGGTCTAAGCTTAAAAGATGATGCAAAATAAAAATACCAGCAAGAAAGAAAAGCTACTATACCGTAAAATATTTTTGAAATTGATATATGAAATCGATAGTTCACATTAGTCTCCTTTCCTTTATAAAGTCATTCCATTAATTACATTGTCTATGTTCTTATCCCAATCCATTGTCTTTTCGTAATATTCTCTAATTGAATTGTTCATTTCTTCATAATCATTAGCTTTATAAATATCAAAACATTTAATCCATTCATCAGCATCAGAATTAATATATCCTGTGCTACCAGATTCTACGAATTGTGTAAGACCTGCTAAATCTGATACCAAGACCGGTTTTTTATAATAATAAGCTAACGGAATTACTCCACTTTGTGTTGCTTCTATATATGGGAGGCAAACTGCCATTGAATTATTGATTAACCACTTCATTTCACCATCTAAAATATAGCGATTAATTAGTAATACATTTTTACATTCACTACATAAAAAGGTTTCATCCTCTGTCAATTTTCCATTACCAGCAATTACTAATGGATATTCACAATTTGAATCCTTATACGCACTTAGTAAATTTCCAATACCTTTATATTTATCAATTCTTCCAAAAAATAAATAGAATTGATTCTTCAGAAGTTTTCCACCTTCTGGTGGCATACATTCCTCATCTATAGGTAAATGAGCTCCTAAATTCATAACTAATAATTTATTAGCGTATTCTGGCTGATTTTTACTAAAAGTATGAAAACTCTCCTTAGATAAAACCAAAAACTTAGTTACTCTTTTAAAGAATTTTTTAGCAAGCAATTCATTATATATATTTGCCAATCTATTTCTAACACTCATATTATTAGTTGGATGGTAATTTCCAGCATCATGCATTGTTAACAGTTGACGAATATTCTCATCAACATATAGTCCTACTTTCTGTGAAACAGTGCTATTATCCATATACCACACAAATAGAGGCTTTTCCTTAGAAATAGTTTCACTGATTTTTTTATAGGATCTATTGTCAAATATTTTCTTTTCTTTTTTATACTGAACTAAGAAGTGACTCATTTCACTAAGATCTGAGTTAACTACATTATCTGGCATAAATACAATGACATGAAATCCTTTTTTCTTTAATACTTGATATAGTTGTATAGTGAATTGGATTATACCGCCTTGTGTGTTTGCAGTGAACAATACTATTTTATTCATTATTCAAACCTCTTTACTCAGACTCATAAGATTCTGGAGTATAATGAATTACTTGTGTCCCACCATTTTCGAATTCAAATGGAATATACATTAAATCTGACATAGCTTTCTTTACAGAATCCTGCTTATCAGGCTGAACATAGAAAACAAGAAAGCCTCCTCCTCCAGCACCTAATAATTTTCCACCAAGTGCACCTGCTTTGATTCCTTTATCATACAAAGCATCAATGCTATTAGTACTAACTGATCCACCTGTCTGCCTTTTCAACTTCCATGTAGTATCTAATAAACGCCCAAAATCATCTAAATCTTTCTCATCATTAACAAGAATAGCCTCTGCTTCATCAACAAGATTTTTCATTTTTTTAAGCATCATTTTTTTATCATCAGGACTAGTTGCAGAATTTGCTTTTTGAACATCAGAAGAAAATCTAGTAAATCCAGTGAAAAACATCATTAAATTATCATTAAGACGTTTTTTTCTCTCTGGAGATATAATAAGAGGTAGTACTTCATAACCATCAGGTCCAAAATTAATTCTGTTAAATCCGCCAAAAGAAGCTGCTATCTGATCCTGCCATCCTCCAGCTTCATTACAGAGAACTCTTTCAAGATAAATTGCTTCGTCTGCAAGTTTTTTCTTATCTGCATATTTACCTTTTAAAGCGTAAAATGCATTAAGCATACCAACTGCAAAAGATGAACTTGTTCCTAAACCAGATCTAGCAGGCAAATCAGCCTCATATGTAAGTCTGATTTCATGCATATCCAACATTTTCATTGCTTCACGAATTGCAGGATGCTGAATATCTTCTACATTAGTTACTCTTTCTATTTTTGAATAGGATAGTTCTGTATTATAATCAAAAAACTTTGGTAAATGTCTTACGTTCACATAACAATACTTATCAAAAGTAGTAGAAAGAACTGCTCCTCCATTTTCTTTAAAATAATCTTCCATATCTGTTCCACCACCAAAAAAGGACATACGGAACGGTGTTTTTGTGATTATCATCTATTACTTACCTCCCTTTGCATAAGCTTCTAAAATTTTAGTTTTATATGTTTCTATATCCATTAATTCCCTTGCTCTTTTTTTAGACGCATCTGACATATTTTCTCTAAGAATCGTATCAGTAATAATAGCTTTACAACTATTAACTAGTCCTTCATCTGTTTCATCTAAATAACCCGTTTTCCCATTATCTACAACAATCTTAACTCCATCTGTTGGAGTACTAACAACTGGAACACCTAAGCTCATAGCTTCTAATACACACATAGGTGTACCTTCCCATAGTGAAGTCATAATCATAAGTTTTGAATCATGTAATATTTTATAAGGATTGTTTTGAAAACCTAAGAAAGTTACATTAGATTCAAGTTCCAATTGTTTTGCTTCCTTATGAGTTTCATCTTCTAAATCACCTGTTCCAATTACAGCAATCTTAACAGAAGGTAGTTGATTAACAATCTCTCTACAAACTTTCATAAGTCTCAATGGATTCTTTTGTTCGGTTAATCTTCCTAAATAAACAATGTCATAATCATAATTATTGTTATCTAATGCCATTTTTGAATAAAGGTTATCAATACTAATGATGTTATACAAAACTTCACTTTTTCTCTTAAATAAGTTATGAAAGTAGTATCCGTTATATGAACTATCTGAAACCCAAAATATATGTTTAGCTCTCATACCAGCATATAAATAAGCAATTGATTTTAGAGAAATACCTCTAGAGTCAAAGTTATTATTATGAATGTGTGAAATAATTGGTATATTACCACAAGCAAGAGCACCAATAAAACTTGCTCTCATATCATGAGCATGAATTATATCGGGTTTATATTCTTTAATAATTCTTTTTACTTCTTTAACAGTAAGATCACTTATTGGAAGAAACTTAATATTTCTTTCTTTTAATGCTTCTCTAATCTGTCCATCACAACTGCAATACATCATTTCTATATCGTTGTTACCGTCTAACATGCTTATAATTTGACAGACAACATTTTCAGCTCCCGAAAATCGTGGGCTTTGTAATAAATGAATTACTCTCATTCTTTTCTCCTTTTTCAAAAATTACTAAATTAACTCTATCTATATTCTTTTGAATAAACATCAAAAAGACAATCTATTACCTTCTCGATTGAGAAATTATTTAAGTGTTTAGAACTCTTTTCTTTAAATTTATAAGCAAGATCAGGTGACTGCATAATCTTAATAATTGCATTAACATAATCATCTAAGCCACTACAAAGAAAACCGTTCTCATTATTGACAATTAATTCCGTATTTCCTCTTATTTTTGAAACTACGCATGGTATTTTACTAGCCATAGCCTCCATTAAAGATCTTGCTAAACCTTCCTGTTTAGATGTAAATAAGAATGTATCAGAAGCCTTTAATAATTCTTTGATATCATTCCTAAATCCAAGAAAATGAACTTGTTTGTCTACACCAAGGTTCTCTGCTAATTTCTTTAAATTGACTTCTTCTGGACCTTTCCCACATATGAAATAATGAACATGAGGATTATTTAATTTAGCAACTACTTCTATAGCAATCTTGTAATTCTTTCGATCAATTAGATCGCCCATTGAAATTAGTGCAAAATCCGTACCTTTTAAATTCAGTTCATTTCTTTTAATTTCTCTTACTGTATCTGGTACATTATATTGGCTTAAATCCATTCCTACACCAGGCACATAATACACTTGTCCATTATTTTTTAATTTAAATGTTTTAGCACGTTCAAAATCTTCGTTATTAATTGTGATAATAGCGTCAGTTTTCTTTGCAAGCCACTTTTCTACTGGATAATAAATCATCCAATTTTTCTTAGGTGCTCCCTCATAGAAATGAAATCCATGAGCTTCATACACTATTTTCTTTACTTTACATTTTTCTCCAGCTAATCTTCCAAGAACACCACCAACTGGTGTATTACAATGAATATAATCAATTTTCTCCATGTTAATTAAATCAACTAATTGTTTATATGCTTTAATGTTCTTTGTAGAATATGGAGAACGATCTAAATCTATATGAACTATTTTTATGCCATATTTCTTTTCATCCTCAGCTATTTGTTCCTTTGTTGCACCATCCCAATTAGCAGCATAATAGAACTCAAAACCACATTTCTTTGCAGCTGCAATACTTGCAACTACAAAAGAACCTACATTATTACTAATATTTGATACAAATAATAATTTTTTCACTATATTTCCCTCAATTCTTATATAGTTTGAATTTAAAACCTCTAAATTTTAAGTTTTGTATCAAAACTCAATTAAGGAATAATGAATTTATGTAAATATTGAATTTTAATGTTAGCAGAAACGTTTTTTACAAAAATCACATTAATTAATCCTAATAGAGGTATCTCCTTAAAAGACCAAACAATTAATTTAATCTATTTCTCCTACAAATCTATACTCGTACATCTTTCGTCCTTCATCAGTCTCAAACATTCTTTCTCTCACGAATCCATTTTTCTCATAAAAATGAATTGCACCTTCATTATCAACTGCATCAGTTTCTAAATTAATATATGCAAACTTATTGAAATCAACGTAATCCTTAAGTGCATCAATCAACTTAGAACCAATACCCTTTGATTTCACATTAGGATCAACACCAATTGAAGAAAGTTCAACATACTTTTCTTCACGTTTTGCTTCTCCAGGCTTTAAGAAAGCACTAATAATATGCATAAATGCTGAAGGTCTTCTAAAGAATGCTCCAATACTGTACCAACTAAACTGAATCAAACGAGTTTTAATCATAAACTTATATAATCCACTAAAGTTAGATGAAAAAGCTAAGAATCCTAAAGCCTTTCCACCTTCTTCAGCTACTAATAAACCAGATTCATCATGATCACAATATGACTGATACATCTGTCTTAAAAAACCACGACCCATGAAAGTAAGGAAAAATCCAGTAAATGTATTCAAATGGATTGTTACTATTTCATTGATCAATTCTTTTTCATTTGACTTTACTTCTCTTATAGTAACCATTCTTCCCCTCCTTACTCATAATCCTTTCCTAATACAGCTAACACAGTTCTAAACATTGTTGCTATATCCCCAAAAAACGAGAAGTTCTTAATACTATCTAAGTTATATTTCATTTTGCCTGGTAGTACTTCTTCTATATATGTTTTATCTACATCACTCGCAGCATCTAATAGTTCAGCTTCATCTTTGTATCTAATACTTGCTTCACTAGTAATACCTGCAGGTAATAATAACGTAGCCATATATTCAGGTTTATATTGTTCAACATATTTCACTGCTTCAGGTCTTGTCCCTACAAAACTCATATTACCAGAAATAAGATCTAATACCTGTGGTAACTCATCTAATCTACAACCTCGAAGTTTTGCTCCTACTTTAGTAATACGACTATCATTCCCTACTGTTACAGTAGAACCAATCTTATCTGCATTGCTAACCATTGTTCTAAATTTATGAATCTTGAAATGTTTTCCATAAGTAGTGACTCTTTCCTGCCTATAAAATACAGGGCCTTCAGAATCTAACTTAATCATAATAGAAATAATAATCATAGGAATAGCTAATAGAATAAGCAGAATCAAACCACCTACTAAATCCATGACTCTCTTAAGAAACATACTTACTTTCTTCTTCTGCAATGTTTCATAATAGACTCTTACTTCATCATTCTGCATATAATCAGGTAAAGTTTCCCATTTCTTCAACATTACATATATTCCTTTACAACTTCTTTAAAGTTTTCAATCACATACTCTACATCTTCATCACTTAACTTAGTATGCAAAGGTAAAGTAATAAGATTTTCATAATAGGCATATGCATTAGGGAAATCTTTTATATCCCACCCCAAGGTTTTATATGCAGTCATCATAGGTAATGGTTTATAGTGTACATTTGTATTTACACCACGTTCTGCTAGTTTAATAATGATTTCTCTTCTCTGTTCATCACTAATACCAGGTATTCTAGTTAAGTATAAATGTTTAGAAGATTCAAAGTCTTTACCCCAATGATTTAAATGTTTAACGCCTAACTCATCACACATTTCATCATACTTACTTACGATTTCTCTTCTTCTTGCAAGCATTCCAGGATATCTATCTAACTGACGTAATCCAATAGCTGCCATAATATCAGTCATATTACACTTATACCAAGGACCAATAATATCATATTCCCAAGCACCTAACTGTGTCTTAGCTAATGCATCCTTATTCTGTCCATGTAAGCTATATAACTGGAATAACTTATATACTTCTTCGTTATCTATGCCAGGAATATCTTTCCAAGTACTTGCTCCACCTTCTGCAGTTGTAAAGTTCTTTACTGCATGGAATGAAAAACTACTAAAATCAGCCCATTCACCAGCCATCTTACCATTTCTTACTGCACCTAGTGCATGTGCACAATCCGCAAATACCATAACTCTATTAAGAGTTTTCTGTATTCTAGATCCTAAAGTGTTATCATCTCTTGGAGTAAATAGGTTTTTCTTACTTTCAATAGCCTGATACAACTTATCATAATCACAAATGACACCACCAAGATCTACAGCCACGACAGCCTTAGTCTTCTCAGTAATTGCTTCTGCGACCTTATCATAATCCATTTCACAGTTATCTTTCTGACTATCTACAAATATAACTTTTGCACCACAATGAATTGCTGCTGAAGCTGAAGCTGTATAAGTATAAGCAGGTACAATCACTTCATCTCCTGGTCCAATACCACATACCCTAAGGTTTAATTCTTCTGCTGCTGTCGCAGAATTTAAACATACCACTTTAGATGTATGACAATATTCAGCAAGTCTTCTTTCTAATTCTTTAGTTCTTGGTCCTGTAGTAATCCAACCAGAACGAAGTGCTTTTGCAACTTCTTCTATTTCTAACTCAGAAATATCAGGTGGACTAAAAGGAATCTTTCTTTTATTCATTTCCATCTTTCTCCCTCCTCTATGAATAAATACATGGGGTGGCACTTATCACTAAGTGCCACACACATGTGTTATGCTGGATGATATGTTGATACAATCTTCTGCACTCTTTCTTTCATATCATCTTCATTTCTATATGCAGCATCAAGTAATCCATCTAACTCACCTAAGAACTCATTGATATCAAATGGAATAGGACAACCAATATGAATTAAATCATTCTTAGTCTTCTTTAAACCTTCTTCAGCCATAAGCTTTTCTTCATAAAGCTTTTCACCTGGTCTAAGTCCTGTAAACTCTAACTTGATATCTACATCAGGTGTATAACCTGATAATCTAATTAAGTTACGAGCTAGAGTAGTAATCTTAACTGGTTCACCCATATCTAATACGAAGATTTCTCCTCCATGAGCATATGTACCAGCAAGTAATACTAAACTTACTGCTTCTGGAATAGTCATAAAGTAACGGATAATATCAGGATGTGTGACTGTAACTGGTCCACCTGCTTCAATCTGTCTCTTAAAGATTGGAATAACTGAACCATTACTTCCTAATACATTACCAAAACGTACAGCTACAAACTCAGTAGTTGTAGTCTTTAATGCTTCTTTGATTTCAGGTTTTTCAATCATATCCTTCTCATGAGTAAATAACTGAGGGATTTCATAAGCCTTACCTTCTTTGATCTTAGCTGCAAAAGCCTGAATAATCATCTCACATAAACGTTTAGAAGCACCCATGATGTTTGTAGGGTTAACTGCTTTATCTGTACTAATTAATACAAATTTCTCACATCCATGTACCATAGCTGCATAAGCAGTCTTATAAGTACCCATAGCGTTATTCTTAATAGATTCACATGGGCTATCTTCCATTAATGGTACATGCTTATGTGCTGCTGCATGATATACAATCTGAGGTCTATACTTCTTAAAGAGATCAAACATCTTTCTACTATCTCTTACTGATCCAATAAGAGTCACTAGATCTAAGTTTGGATACTTCTTTCTTAACTCTAACTGAATATCATATGCATTGTTTTCATATACATCAAATAAAATTAACTGCTTAGGGTTATGTGATGCAATCTGTCTAGCAAGTTCTGAACCAATAGAACCAACACCAGTAATAAGAACGACCTTATTTCTTACATACGCAAATACTTCATCCATATTAGGCTTAATAGGATCACGACCTAATAAATCTTCAATCTGAACCTTCTTCATCTTACTTACTGATACCTCACCAGTATATAACTGATACATACCAGGTAGATTCATAAGTTCACAAGAAGTTTCATTACATACTCTAAGAATATCTCTCTTATCCTGAGGATTAGCACTAGGTACAGCAACATAGATCTTCTCAATATTGAACTTATCTACTGCTTCTAGGATATGATCTCTACTACCAAATACAGGTACATCATCAATGTATCTATCCCATTTATTAGGGTTATCATCGATAAAGCATGCAACAGTTTCATTTGTTTCTTTAGCATGTTTAATGTCTCTAAATAACATCTGTCCTGCAGAACCAGCACCAATGATCATAACATTCTTCTTCTGTACTTCATTGTTTGTTCTACCACGAAGTAGTAATACAAAACGATAGAAGAAACGAATTCCTAATGTCGCAATAAACTGTACTGTAATACCAATCACATAATAAGAGACAGGCATATGTAAGTTAAATACAAGTAGTGAACCAGTGTAAATTACACCAGTCACTACAGTTGCAAGAATGACTCTCAACAACTCTGAATAACTCGCAAAACGCCAAATACTCTTATATAAACGTAAGAACCAGAATACAACTAAACAAAACAAAGCATATACAATAATAGTCTTTGTATAAGTTGTTAAGTATTGTGGTTCTACACTTGTTACTTTACAGTCAAATCTTAACCATAAAGCAATACCAAATGATACTATAACTGCCGCAAAGTCATAGACCATTAATAGTAATCGAACAACCTGCCAATGTTCGAACTTTCTTTTTGAACCTTTACTCATTTTCATTTCCCTTCTTAAATCTTACTTACTTCTCCCATAACCGTAGCCATATCCATAGCCATAACCGTAACCATAACCAGTTGATTCTGAACTATAGAATGTCTTCTTATAACTATTTAATACCACACCTACAATCTGAGATAATGTATCATGGAGTTCATCTACAGAATCTAGAATATCTCCTGCTTCTGCATAATCCTGCTTAACAACTACGACTGCACTATCAGCGTGCTTTGCAACTAACAATGCATCTTCCATCATATATAAAGGTGTAACATCTAAAATCACAAAATCATATACTTCTCTTAATTCTTCAATTAAGTTTTCTAATCTTGGTTTAGATAACTCAGTTGATTCATCAACTGAAATATCACTACCAAATATAACATCTATATCATCCTTGTGAACAATACATTGTTCTAGTTTGACATCTTTATCTTTAATATAGTCTAGTGATGTTCTATGAATATTCGCATATCTCATCGTCTTCTCAACTGATGGATTTCTCATATCTAGATCAACTAAACATACTTTATAACCCTTCTGTCCTAATGTAATGGCTGTATTAATAGAAACCATTGTTTTCCCTTCATTAGGTACAGTACTTGTGATCATATAGACTGAATTTTTATTTTTTCTATGATCCTGTTCCATCTTAATTCTAACATTATGGAAAGAATGCTTGAAATCAGCTTTAATACCAGAACCATTTAATAATAAACCTGGATTATTAGAATGACGCTTCTTTACTAATGGTACTTTCGCAATATAGTCCATACCTAGAATTTCTCTAACATCATTCTTATCTAAGATAGTTCTTCTAAATACTGCAACTACAATTAATAGTAATACACTTGCACCTAGTCCAATTAATCCACCCTTTAATCCTGCTAGTAAATAACTTGGTGAGGCATCAGCCTTTTGAGGCATTGTAGGCTTATCTAATAATGTAATACTTACATCCTGCATAGCATCCTTAGTTAATGTATCACAGTTATTAGTAATAGCTGATGCAACATTATAGGCATCCTGAGCACTCTTACCTGTGACCTTTAATACAACTAAGTTTGTGTTTTCTACTTGTGTGGCTGAAATCTTAGCTGGTATCTTATTAACATTCAATACATCCTTTACGATATTCTTCATTTCTTTACTTGTAAGGATTGAATTAAATGTATCTACAAGTGTTGCTTTAGTACCACTTGCCTGAGTGGCATCATAATAGTATGTATCCTCTATATCTGCAGAAGGTACAAACACTGCTTCACTTGTATAAGTTGTATTAAAGAAAAGAATTTCTTTCATCTCTAATGCAACCATACCAATCAGTACTAATAATAATACTGTCTTCCACATTCTCTTAAAAGCACGGAGGAAATTCTCAAAACACTTAACTAAATCAATCGTCATTTCATCTTGATTATTTGATTCCATTATTTATCCCCCCTTACTTTATATTTGTTATAACCATAGCGGTTATTATAATTGCTAGTTCCCTTATTACCAACACTAACTACATTCTTAAATACAACACCTAATACGTTATCTTTTACATAAGTTAAACGTTTTACTGTTTCATTAATAACATCACTTGTTGCATAATCCTGTCTTACTACAAATAGAGTTGCATCTACAAGTTCATTCATAGCCATAGGTTCATTTAATAAGTATGCAGGAGAAGTATCAACAATCACAAAATCATATTCTTCTCTTAATTCCTTCATGATTTCATCTAACTTCTTACTATTAGTAAGAATTTCAGATTTTAATGTATCCTGGCTACATGGTAATAAATCCAAGCCACTACGATCACTTACAACCTGACTACTCCAGCTAGAAGTACCCTCAATTGCCTTATTTAAGCTTTTAGAGCCATCTAAATCAAAGATTTTGAATACTGCTGGCTTATTAAAGTCTGCGTCTACTAGAACTACTTTATGGCCATTTTTCGCAAGTGCTAAAGCTAAGTTTGCAGCTACAGAAGACTTCCCTTCATTCTCATAAGCACTAGTAATCATAAATGACTTATAACCATGCTTATCACTACTTGCTTCTACCTTACTTCTAAGCTTATTCATAGATTCTCTAAAGAAGAAACTAGTCTTTAATGAAGTAATAAGAATTGCTTTCTTATTTCTTGTATCTTCTCTCTTTTTCACTTCAAATGGTAATTTCGCATATAATCTTGTATCTAGCTTATTTTCTACTTCTTCTTCACTCTTAATAGTATCTCTTAAGAAGAAATATAAACCAAGTAAACAAGATAATACAAATCCAGATCCTACTGCCCCAATCAAGAAGTTCTTAATATGACTATTTGGATTCACTGGTTTAGTAGAGAACTTACTTTCCTTTAATACAGTAATATTGTATGGGAAACTATAACGTTCTGTATTTTCTCTATACCAATCATTTAATAGCTTAATAGAGAAATAAGCTTCTCTTTTAGTGTCTGCAGTCACTTTAATCTTAACTACATTTGCCTGTTTTAAAGTTACTTCTGCCTTATAAGTTGTCTTACTTATAGGCATCTTCTTCTTTACATAAGATTTCGCATTATTACTATTCATTAGATAATCTAATGTATTAACATAACTCTGAACCTTATCAATATTCTTAAAAGTATCTTCTCCACCACTAAGTGTTGCAGTCATGCTTGTACCATATTGAGGTACATAAGTGACTGTCTTCATAAAATCAAATACACTTCCAAAAACAATCATGACTGCAACAATCAAGATCCATCTTTGTAGTATATCTTTAATAATACATTTAACTATAGTAAGGAGATTTTCATTTTGTACATTGTTTTCCATAATATCCTCCCTACTCTTCTACAATAACTACTAGCTTAGTTAAGCCATAGTCATCATTACTTGTTTTTACTCTATAAATAAATTCATAAGTACCAGGTGTATTCTTATCATAGTCTGTATTGATATCTACCTGATTCTTTAAGCTTGAATAGTCCATATCATCCATAGTAATAGAATCGATATGTCTCTTCGCATTCACTTCAGTACCAACCTTTACTCTCATTAAGTAAGTATCTAGGTTAATATTGACTGTCTGTTTTCTAGAAGTCTGATATGCCTTTAATGTGATAGATGACTGAGTACCAGTACTATCAGTCACTGCAAATGTGACATAGTGATTCTTATCCTGTTCATATTCTCTGATTACTTTAACCTGAGAACTTAAATCACCATCAACACAACTATAAGCACTCATATAGTCTGCAAACTGTGCTTTAGAGTTAACCTTTGAATAAACTAATGCTTTATTAAGATATAACTGTGGTGCACTATAGTTTGTATATTTGATTTTTCTTTTTACTTTAGTGTAGTTATCATCTTTATCAAATACACCTAAAGTAACAACTCGTACATTACCTTCACCAAAAGTACTCATGCCCTGAACGAATACTTTCTTAGTAATGTTGCCATCTTCCTTATCAGTGGCTTTTACATCCTCTAAAATAGCCTGATTTGTAGCTGTCTGATCCATTCCAGTATCTAGTGTTAAAGTACCTTTAGGTACTTTAATAACTGGTGAAGAACCAGTTTGTGGCTTATGTGTATCATATAGTAAGAATCCACCATATAATGCCACAATCACCAGGAATATGATTCCGTTTCTGACCTTGTTGTTCATACCTTTCCCCCATTTAATAATATTTTTCCATTCTCTTTAAAAATCCTTTTTGCATAGTCACTACCAAAGCGTGTTTTCACTTGAACATAAGATTCATACATTCTAGGATGCCTGCTTCTTAAGTTATGTGCATCACTACCGACAAAATGTATGAGTTTATTTTCTAATAAGTTATATACTGTCTCTTTTACTAATAACCCATAGTCTCCAAGTATTGAACCTTTATTCATCTGTAAATAACCACCCCTGTTGACTATTTCTACTGCAATATCAGGATTAATCTGAATTGCTTCAAAACGTTCAGGATGAGCGACTACAGGAATATAACCCTTATCCAATACATCTTGTACTGCTTCAAGAATCACTTCTTCTTCTACATCAAAATAGAACTCCATTAAAAGATACTTTGTATCATTTAATGTTGTAATGTCTTCAAAGTGTCTTTCAAAAGATTCATGAGATCTATATAAGAACTCACAGCCTAAATACATCTTAATAGGAATACCGACATCTTCTACTATATCTTTAAATTGACCAAAGAGTTCTTTAATTTTATAGTTCGGATTCTCAAAACCATATGCATAGGCCAAATGTGGCGTTAAGACAATCTCTTTTGTACCATCTCTATACGCCTCGTCCAACATATCTAGACTCATATCTACACTACTAGATCCATCATCTACAAGAGGAAGGATATGACTATGTATATCAATCATAAGTTCACCCCTTTTAATACGTCATGTCACAATATATCACATAAATTTACAATTGTGTAGAAAAAATCGGTACAATTGCATGAAATAAATATATATTTCATAATTTTTAAGTTTTTTACTTTTAAAGCGCTTTTTTATACTATTGATGCATTAAAAAAGGAATATGTTGTAAGCCTTTTCAACATATTCCTGTATTTTTACTTATTTTTCTTTAATGTAGAAAGGATTAAGCAGCCTACTACTGCACCAATAGCGATTGATACTAAATACATTGGCCAGTTACTTACTGTCGCAATAACGAATACACCACCATGAGGTGCTCTTAATTGACAATTGAAAGCAACTGATAAACCACCAGCAATAGCTGAACCAATAACACATGATGGAATAACATGGATTGGATCATTAGCTGCAAATGGAATAGCCCCTTCAGAGATAAATGATAATCCCATGATATAGTTAACTAATCCCGCATTTCTTTCTTCTTCAGTCCATTTATCTTTGAAGAATGTAGTTGATAATGCAATAGCAAGAGGAGGTACCATACCACCAGCCATAACAGCTGCCATTAAGATGTAGTTACCACTTGCAAGTAATCCTGTAGCTGTGACATAAGCAGCCTTATTGAATGGACCACCCATATCGATAGACATCATACCACCTGCAACAACACCAAGAATGATACCATAGTTACCTAAACCACTTAAGAAGTTAGTTAATGCCTGGTTGATGATGGACATTAATGGGTTGATTGCACTTGCAAAGATTGCCATACAAAATACGCCAAGTAATGGATATAAAAGGATAGGTTTAACACCATCTAATGATTTTGGTAAGCCTTTGAATACCTTCTTAAGTAATAGAATGATATAACCAGCAACAAAACCATATAATAATGCACCTAAGAAACCAGGTGTTGCAGCTAATTTAGCCGCACTAGGATCTAAGAATGTCGCACCAGATTTAGCAAGTAAACCACCTGCAAAACCTACAGCTAAACCAGGACGGTCCGCAATAGACATAGCGATAAATCCAGAAAGGATTGGTAACATCATACCAAATGATACGTTACCCATGTTATTAAACCAAGCAGCTAGAGGTGTAGAAGAACCAAACTTAGCCCCTGCACTCTTATCATCTACTAAGAATGAGATTGCAATCATGATACCACCAGCAACAACGAATGGTAACATATGACTTACGCCATTCATTAAATGCTTATAGAAGCTTCTACCAGCACTTTCACTTGATGCTGCTTCTTTAGCATCAGCACTTGCATGATAGATAGGTGCTTCACCATTTTTAATCTTATTAATTAATTCTTCAGGATGACGGATTCCTTCAGTGACAGGAACGATTAATACTGGCTTACCATCAAAACGAGCCATTTCTACGTTCTTATCTGCTGCAACGATAATACCATCACATGCCTTGATTTCATCTGCAGTTAAGGCATTTCCAATACCTTCAGAACCGTTTGTTTCAGCTTTTAATGGATAACCAAGCTTTTCACCTGCTTTAGTTAAGTTTTCTGCAGCCATGAAAGTATGCGCAATACCTGTAGGGCATGCAGTAACAGCTAATACTTTATATCCAGTAGTGACTGGAGCTTCTGCTTCTTTTGCTTCTTCAGCATCTTTTTCTGCTTCCTTCTTATCAATCATGCTTAAGAATTCTTCTGGTGTTTTCGCATTTAATAAATCTTTACGGAAACCTTCATCCATTAATAATGCGGATAATTTAGCTAATGCCTGTAAATGAGTGCTTCCTCCATCAGCTGGAGCTGCAATCATAAAGAATAAGTGAGCAGGCTGACCATCTAATGATTCATAATCAACACCATCAGGCACAGTCATAGCTGCTAACCCTGGTGCTTTTACTGCTGCAACCTGAGCATGAGGAATCGCAATTCCTTCACCAATACCAGTAGAAGTCAATGCTTCACGGGCTAAAATACCTTCTTTGTATGCATCCTTGTCTGAGATCTTACCAGTTGCACACATTAAATCAATAAGCTTGTTGATTGCTTCATCTTTTGAACTGACTGAGACATTGAGTTCAATGCCCTTTAAGTCCAATAACTCAGTAATTTTCATATTGTTTATTCTCCCTTTAATTGTGCGAGACATTCATCAATGAAGTCTCTTTTCGCAAGTGAATATGAGAATGCTGTTGCTCCACCACATGCAGTACCAAGTGCTAAAGCTTCATCATAATCTCCATTATTTAAATAACCAGCCACAAAACCAGCTACCATAGAATCACCAGCACCTACAGAGTTCTTTACTGTACCCTTACATACACCTAAACGATGTGTATTGCCATTTTCATCTACTAATAAAGAACCATCACCAGCTAGTGAAATCAATACATTACGAGCACCCATTTCCTGTAGCTTATTAGCATACATCACTAGATCCTCTTCAGTTTCTAACTTAACATTAAAGATTTCTTCAATTTCATGATTATTAGGCTTAATCAAGAATGGATGATAAGCTAATACATTAACTAATAGTTGTCCAGTTGCATCTACTACAAACAAGATACCCTTGTCCTGTAATCTTTCTAGAATTTCTTCATAGATTCTAGGACTAATGCATTTAGGAATAGAACCAGAAAGAACTAATACATCACCTTCTTTTAATGTATCAAGTTTTTTGAATAACTTTTCTACATCTTCATCAGTGATTTGAGGTCCCATACCATTGATTTCTGTCTCTTCATCACTACGCATCTTTACATTAATACGTGACATACCTTTTTCTACCTTAATGAAATCAGTCTTGATATCATACTCACTCTTAGCACGACGTACAATTTCATCACCAGTAAAACCAGCCACAAAACCTAAAGCCTCAGATTCATAACCTAACTCTTTAAGAATTGCAGAAACATTAATGCCCTTACCTCCACAGAAGATATGTTCTTCACATACTCTGTTGACTAATCCCTGTTGGAAATGATCAACTGTAATAACATAATCTAATGCAGGATTAAAAGTAATTGTGTAAATCATTTACATGGTCTCCTTTTCTGTAAAAATCTTTTTATTACAGCGCTATTATATGATGTAAAGGGTTTCTTTGTCAATAGATTTCATGTAAATAATTTACTTTGTATAATGCTAAAAAAGTATGACAATTAGATGTAAAAACATCTTTGTCATACTTTTTGTGGTATCGATACCTATAATAGTATATTATCTCTTATCTACCGCAAACATCTCTTCACACTGGATCATAGATTTATGTGCATTCTCTATCATCCCAGTTAAGAATAAGAATATGATTTCTATAACAGTCATTGCAGAAACTCTAGAAAAACAGAACTCATCAAGAAAAAGTTTTTCTCTTGTTGCAGTAGTAATATGATATTGTACTTCTTCTCCGATGGCAGAATGAGCACTATTAGTAATACCTAAAGTCTTAGCCCCATTCTTATTAGCAACCTTAACTGCCTCTAATACTTTATCTGATTCACCAGAGTTACTAATCGCGATTAGTACATCTCCTTTACCTAAAGTAAAAGAATAAGATAACTGTGTTTCCCATATAGTGCCTGCAGTTGTCGGTATACCTAATTCATTTAATTTAAAAGCTGCATCAATGGCTACAGGAATCGTATTTCCTACCGCTACCACCTGTACTCTAGAAGCATCTTTAATACACTCTAAAACCTCTTTAAATTCATCTGTGTTAATAAGATTCACTGTTTGTTTGAGTTCAGTGATCTTATTCGCAAGAATATTCTGTAATGATTGTGGTATATCCTCTAATGATATTTCATTAGATACTTCACCACTCTTATGTGTATCCACTAATTCCTGTGCTAAAGAAATTTTTAACTGGGCAAACCCCTTTAAACCTACTTTACGACAAAATCTAGATACAGATGCAATAGATACATCACTTGTTTCTGCAAGTTCAGATACAGTCATATCTACGACTTCTTTTGGATTATTCAATATATACTTCGCAATCTTCTTTTCAGCATCAAATAACTGATCATATAACACAGTAATATTATCTAATACACTTTCCATTTTTTATTCTCCTTCCATAATGAAATTCCTTACATCATCATGTTAACATGAAAAAAATGTTTTCACAAACAAATAGAGAAAATGTGAGGGACATAGATATATACCACTCATTTTTGATGCATCCTAGCAATAATTTGTATCTGTTGTCTTTTTTAACATTAATCATATCAGTATTGTGATCAGATTGCTTCTTGTCATCATTGATAAGAACGCAAAAAAATAACTACCTCGTTCTCTGGTAAAGTTGGGGTCGTTATTCTCTATACTTAAATCCAAGGACAACCGCTTACTGGCTGTTCCTCTTTTCGTCTCCATTATAATTTACAA
>NZ_QTUM01000014.1:0-40806 GCF_003435615.1 Catenibacterium sp. AM22-6LB | reverse complement strand
GGGACAGTACTAGATTTAATATGGTCATGGCTTAAGTGTGGATATATGGAAGAAGGTAAATATTACAATACCAAGACTGGTCAGGTCCAAGGTGGGGTCATTTCACCTTTACTTGCCAACATCTATTTGAATGAACTTGATTGGGAACTACACAAGGCTAAGATTTATTTTGTAAGGTATGCAGATGATTTTCTACTGTTTTGCGAAACTGAAGAAGAAGTTACAAGAACAGGTAACATCGCTAAATCAGTCATTGAATCTTTAGGACTAGAAGTTGCGATGAATAAAACCAAGGTAGTGGACTTTAAGAATGACGACTTTGATTTTCTAGGTTTCCATTTCAATCATTGGAAAACGAGCAAGAAAGGGAATGATTACTACTCAATCGTTCCCACAGAAAAGTCAATTAAAACATTCAAGAAGGCTATCAAGGACAAGACACAAAGGACGTGGACGAAACCTAAAGAAGAATGGATAAAGGATGTCAATCCCATCATCGTTGGTAAGACCAACTATTATTTGAATGTATACAAAGCTCTCAAAGTATTTGAAGGTCACATGCAAACACACTGTGTAATTCGTGCAATGAGCAAGCATCTGGAAAGAATGGACAAATATGTACGACAACGTCTGAGGATGTGCATGATACATAAACATCCAACAGTAAGGAAAGCATTTGGAATGTGCTATAAATGGAACATTGAATTCTTTGTGCGCATCGGTTTAATTCCCTCAAAATGGTGGTTCTACTACAAAATGTGGGGAACCTACACTATTGAGAAGTATGTAGAATACCATATGCATAGAAATAAGGTTGATATGGACAAGCGCATTCAGAAATCTAAAGAACTAGGTATAGCATTCTACACAAAAGAGAGATTAAAGAAAATGGACTACTCTTTCTCAAAATAGTCCTAACATAAATTAAATAAATAGTAAATTGGTAAGCCGTATGCATTAATAGTGCACGTACGGTTTGATAAGGGGCTAGCCTAGTGATAGGTTAGCCTACTTTCTTCTTGGTCTGAATTGTATTTTTTTCTGATTTTCAAATTTAATAGGTTTTTCTACTATTTCATGACAATGACGACAACGTGGTTCATAGGCTTCCTTAGCACCTACTAAGACAATAGGATCATTAAAAGAAGCAGGTTTACCATTAATAATACGCTGTGTTCTTGTGGCGGGTGCACCACATTTTGCACATACTGCAGTTAGCTTAGTCACGAACTCAGCACGTGTTAATAAATCAGGTAAGACACCAAATGGTTCACCACGGAAATCTTTATCTAAACCAGCAACCATTACACGTAATCCACTATCTGCAAGATACTCACAGATATCAACAACATCCTCATCAAAAAATTGTACTTCATCAATCGCTACAACATCTGTATCATAATTCACATGATTAAGTATTTCCTTTGCTTCACTGATGACAATACAAGGTACTTTACTTCCTGCATGTGAGGCAATTTCAGTTGTAGAATAACGATCATCAATCTTTGGCTTAAACACAAGAATATTCTTTCTCGCATAAGACAATACATTAATACGACGAATTAATTCTTCTGTCTTACCCGCAAACATACATCCACAGATGACTTCTATCCATCCTTCACGATATTGATTATACATTTAAAACCTCCTAAAAGTTCACATAGATTTCACATACTCACTGTATTATACAATTGTAGAAAAGAAAAGCCATAAAAAATTTTCCCTTAATCCCATTAAAAAGAGTCGGTTATCATACCGACTCTTTAATTTAATTCATTAATGACTTCATCAAGAGAATCTAATATTTTATATGTCTTATTTGCATATTCTTCTGTAGGATATTTCATATCAGGAATACAGATTACTTTAATACCAGCTGAAGAAGCGGCCTGAATACCTGCTTCACTATCTTCTAATACAAATGCTTCATCAGTCTTTACACCAAGCTTCTCACAAGACTTTAAGAAGACTTCTGGATGTGGTTTACCATGAGTCACTTCATCACCACAGATAGAATCATCAAAATATTGTGTAATATGAGCTTGTGCAAGAATAGTATCGACACGATCACGATTAGAAGAAGTAGCCACAATAGTCTTATAACCATTTTCTTTTAAATAATTAAGAAGCACTAATAAACCTTTCTTAACTGGGACACCTTCTGTTTCAAAACGTTTAGCCATTAAAGCATGTACATCTTTAATGACACTTTCAATTGGGAAATCCTGACCATAAGTATCATAGAATCTTTCATAAATTCCTTTAATAGGTTTACCTAATAATGTCTTATAAAATGTTTCATCCATTGTCAAATTCATTGGTTTTAAGATTTCCTGATAACATTCAAAAGTGACTCTTTCAGAATCAATCATCAAACCATCCATATCAAAAATAACTGCTTTAATCATATTTACAAACCTCCAACATATATATTCAAGTATATAAGAAATAGAAAGCGTCTTCAATTAATTGCGAAAAATAATTGAATATATTATAATGGGTACGATTTGGAAGAATTAACCAATTTATTTGATGAAAGCAACATTATTAAAAGAAAGGATAGAAGATGAATACACTATTAGAAAGACTACAGACAGTAGAAAAAAGATATGAAGAATTAACACAGATCCTTATGGATCCATCTATCGCGAATGATATTCAGAAGATGACACAGGCTTCTAAAGAACAGGCTTCTTTAGAAAAGGCTTATAACTTATATAAAGAATACAAGGCTTTATTAGATGGTATCGAAGAAGCCAAAGAATTATTAAATGAAAATGATCCTGAAATCAAAGAAATGGCTAAGATGGAATTAGAAGAATTAGAAAAGAAACAGCCAATCATGGAACATGATATCCAGATTGAATTAATTCCTAAGGATCCAAATGATGAAAAGAACGTAGTAATGGAAATTCGTGGTGCAGCCGGAGGAGATGAAGGTAATATCTTCGCAGGTGACTTATTTAGAATGTATTCTAAGTATGCTGAATCACAGGGATGGAAGATTGAAATTGAAGATGCTCAGCCTTCTGAAGCAGGAGGATATTCACTTATATCATTTATTATCAAGGGGAATGGTGTATATTCTAAGATGAAGTTTGAATCTGGTTCACATCGTGTACAGCGTGTGCCTAAGACTGAAACACAGGGACGTGTTCATACATCAACTGCCACAGTATTAGTTATGCCAGAAGCAGAAGAAGTAGATATCGATATTGATCCAAAGGATTTAAGAATTGATACTTACCGTTCATCTGGTGCTGGAGGACAGCATATCAATAAGACTGATTCTGCCGTACGTATTACACATATTCCAACAGGAATTGTAGCAACAAGCCAGGATGGTCGTTCACAGCATGATAACCGTGCGAAGGCTATGCAGTCATTACGTACAAGAGTTTATGAAGCTAAATTAAGAGAAGAAGAAGAAAAACTAGGAAACGAACGTCGTAATAAGATTGGTTCAGGTGACCGTGCTGAAAAGATCAGAACATACAACTATCCTCAGAACCGTGTGACTGACCATCGTATTGGTTTAACTATTCAGCAGTTAGATCGTATCATGGAAGGTAAATTAGAACCAATCATCGATGCATTAATCAATGAAGATCAGAGATTAAAACTTCTAGGAGAAGAAGAATAAGTGCTATTAGGTGAATTACTTAAACGTGCACATGATTTAATTGATGATCCACATACAAATATCCCTGAAAGACTCTATGAAGATCTCACAGGAGATGCTTATTATCAACTATTGTTGAAGAGGGAAGAGCCTGTTGAAGAGGCTCTTCTTATGCAATATAAGGATTATTTGGATAGATATTTAAAGGGTGAACCTTATCAGTATATTATTGGAAAAGAATATTTTTATGGTAGAGAGTTTGATGTCAATCCAAGTGTTCTCATACCTCGCTATGAAACAGAAGAACTTGTAGAAAAGGTTTTATCTTATATAAAACCAGGAATGGTTGTGGCAGATATAGGTACAGGCTCAGGTGCTATTGCAGTCACATTAGCTTGTGAATCTAAGGCAGATCTATATGCAGTAGATATCTCTAAAGAAGCTCTTAAAACAGCATCTCATAATGCGAAGAAACATGAAGCTTCTGCCACATTCTTAGAAGGAGACTTATTACAGCCTCTTATAGATCGAGATATTCACGTAGATATTCTTGTTTCTAATCCTCCTTACATTGATTATGATGAAGTATTAGATCCTCGAGTAGTGGATCATGAACCACATCTTGCATTATTTGCGGATGATCATGGTTATGCATGTTATGAAAATATATTTAAACAAGCTCCTTCAATATTAAAGGAGAAAGCGATTCTTGCATTTGAAATTGGATATAATCAAGGAGAAAGAATGAAGCATCTTGTTCCTCTCTATTTTCCAGATGATACATTTGAAGTCATCAAGGATATCAATGGAAAGGATAGAATGTTGTTCATTTATCATAACTATGAAAATATTTGAAACTGAACGTCTTACAATTAGAACACTTGATGAAAATGATATTGATCGTCTTGTAGAATATCGCAGTAAAAAGACTGTGTCTCAGTATCAATCCTGGAATAGATATACAAAAAGAGATGCGGTGAAACTCATCAAGAAGTGTAAAGATACTGTAATAGACCATAAAAAAGGGTCTATGCAGTTTGGTATTACAATCAAAGGAAGCCAGCATCTTATTGGTGATTTACATGTAGAGATCATGGCACCTCATACATTCTCTATTGGTTATACGTTGGACGATGTTTTCTGGAATAATGGCTTTGGCACTGAAGCTGTACTCGGACTCTTAAGCTATATGCATGAAGAACATGGTTTCTTCAAATGTATTGCCTATATCTATAAACAGAATGAAAAATCAAGACATCTCTTAAAGAAGATTGGTTTTAAGAAGTTTGATGAATCTTTCTTCTATGGGGATGAAGGATATATTTTTGACCTCGGTAACTTACAAAACATATATTTTGTGCTACAATAACAGATACGAGGTGGAACTATGATTAAAGAATATATTAAGAAGTATAGTAAAGCATCTATCATCACATCAGTGATTATGATTGTTGCTTCAGTATTGTTGATTGTTTTCCCAAGGACAATGTTGGATATTGTAGTTTATGTGATTTCAGGTGCATTATTTGTGGATGGTCTCATTCATCTTGTGACTTACTTTGCGTTAACTCATGATATGCGTATCTTTTCTAATGATTTATTAGAAGGTATTCTCGCATTACTAGCAGGCGTTTTTGTTGCATTCAATGCAGATGCATTCATTAGTGCACTCACAATGATCATTGGCTTATGGATTGTGATCAAAGGCTTATTAAACTTACAGCTTTCATTCCAGTTACAGCAGATTATTGAATTTAACTGGTTCTGGATCTTCTTATGTGCTGTACTTTGTGTTGCATTAGGCGTATTTATTATTGTACATCCTGTTGATATGGCTATTGGTTTAACTATGGCTGAAGGTATTGTATTATTAGTTACTGAAGTATTGAGTCTTATTCAGACAATCTATGTTTTACATAAACTCAATCATTCTAAAATGTCTAGATCATATATTAATTAAAAAGTACCATCACGGTACTTTTTTCATAAAGGAGAAACTATGTTGAATACATCATTATTAGACAAAAAAAAGAAATATCTCCTAGGTGTATCAGGTGGTCCTGATTCTATGGCACTTCTTGATATGATGCATGAATATTCAATTTGTGTCGCTCATGTAAACTATAATCTTCGAGATGATACAGAAGAAGACTATAAGGTAGTACATGACTATTGTATAGCACATTCTATTCCTTTTTATTATAAGGAATTTACACCGGATGATTATGTGAGAGGAAATTTTCAAAGTGTTGCAAGAGATATGCGTTATGCTTTTTATCAAGAAGTATATAAAACGGAACAATGTGATGCATTATGCTTAGGACATCAAAAGGATGATGTGATTGAAACTATTTATATGCACTTGGAACGTGACTCTCATCCTGATTATTTAGGGATCCAGGAAGTCTCTCATCGCTTAGGTATGACTATTATTAGACCATTACTTCATGTGACTAAACAAGATCTACGTGATTATTGTGATGATCATCATATTTTGTTTCATGATGACTATACTAATTTCCAGACAGAGTTCACAAGAGACCGTATCCGTAATACAATCTTGAATCAGTATACAGACTCACAAAAAGAAGAACTCTTGAAAAAGGGTGAAGAATACAATAAGAAGCAGGCATTAAAAAAACAAGAAGTAGACAAATACCTCACTGAACCACTTGATTATACATTGGTTCCAAAAGAACTTCTTCCTGATGTACTCTATGCTTTATTAAAGAAACATATAGAAGTATCCAAGATTTCTCATCATCTCATCGATGAAATCATCCATCAGATTCAATCCTCTAAACCCAATATTCAAATGCCTATTGGTGTTAATGAGGAGTTCATAAAAGAATATAATAATGTATACATTCGTAAATCTATAAAACAAGTAGATTATACGTATAGAATAGATCATAGACAGAACTTCGACTGTCCTTATTTCAAGATTCGAACACAGGGAGAAATGAATGATGGTATCCCTGTCAAGGATGAAGACTTTCCACTCACCATTCGTAATATGAGACCAGGCGATCGTATGGAAACAGCAGGGGGCACTAAAAAGGTTTCTAGACTATTTATTAATGCGAAAATTCCCTCACCATTACGACGTTATTGGCCAGTTGTATTAGATTGCCGTGGAAATATTCTTTTGGTCCCGGGAATTGCGAAAAACAAGGAGTATTTGTCTATCAATCCAGATTTGTTTGTGATAAAATAACAACGACTATACTAGGAGGTACGGTTCGATGCATAAGGACATGAAAGAAATATTATTTACACAGGAACAGATTTCTGAACGCTGTAAAGAATTAGGCGCACAGATCTCAAAAGATTATGAAGGTAAGAAGATTCTTCTTATTGGTCTTTTAAAGGGATCTATTCCATTCCTAGCAGAACTTTCTAAATATATTGAGGGCGATGTATATTTTGATTATATGTCAGTCAGCAGTTATAAAGGAACTGAATCTGGAACTATTCATATTAAGAAAGACGTTGATATTGATGTCAAAGGTATGGATGTATTAATCGTAGAAGACATCCTTGATACAGGTAAAACATTGGATACTGTTACACATATGTTGAAAGATCGTGGTACAGCATCTTGCGAAATCGTTACTATGCTTGATAAGCAGGAAGCAAGAAAGTATCCTGTACAGGCTAAGTATGTTGGTTTCCCTGTACCAGAATTATTCGTGGTTGGTTATGGTCTTGATTTTGATCAGAGATTTAGAAACCTACCATATATTGGTGTCTTAAAAGAAGAATGTTACCAGTAAGGAGTTTATGATGAAGAAGAATAACAAAACATTATTTAAAGCTATTCTTCCTTGGGTCATCGTATTATTATTGTTGAGTTCATTATTCCCATTCTTATTGAATAATGGCGGTAGTAAAGAATTAACTTATTCACAATTCATGACAGTAGTAAAAGATAAAAAGATAACTAACGTGACTATTACACCTAATAGTTTTGTAACCAAGGTCGAAGGTAGCTACAAGAAGAACTCTAAGGGCGATAAAGTGAACTTTACAACTATCGTTCCTAAGACAGACAAAGAATTAGATTCATTAACACAGGTTCTTGAAGACAAGAATGTCAAGATTAAGGTCACTGATTCAGAAAGTGATAACATGATCTGGAATATACTAGGTTCCATCCTTCCATATGTAATATTGTTTGGTGGTATGTTCTGGGTATTCAAGAACTTTAATGGTGCTGCAGGAGGCAACAATAAAGCCTTTGAATTTGGAAATTCTCGCGCTAAGCTAGAAAGAAATTCTAAGACTCGTTTTACAGATGTTGCAGGTGCAGATGAAGAAAAAGAAGAATTAACAGAACTTGTTGCATTCTTAAAGAACCCTAAGAAGTTTACTGAAATGGGTGCTAAAATTCCTAGAGGTGTTCTATTAGTAGGTCCTCCAGGTACAGGTAAAACATTATTAGCACGTGCTGTTGCAGGTGAAGCAAACGTTCCATTCTATTCTATTTCTGGTTCAGAATTCGTAGAAATGTTCGTTGGTGTTGGTGCTGGCCGTGTAAGAGATATGTTTAAGAAGGCAAAAGAAAATGCGCCTTGTATCATCTTTATTGATGAAATTGATGCCGTAGGTCGTCAGAGAGGTACTGGTGTTGGTGGCGGACACGATGAACGTGAACAGACATTAAACCAGTTACTTGTAGAAATGGATGGTTTTGAAGGCAACGAAGGTGTTATTATCCTTGCAGCTACTAACCGTGCAGATGTTCTTGACCCTGCATTATTACGTCCAGGACGTTTTGATAGACAGATCAGAGTATCTAACCCTGATAAGCGTGCAAGATCTCAGATCTTGAAGGTTCATGCAAGAAATAAACATTTTGCGCCAGATGTTGATTTTGATAACATCGCTCAGCGTACTCCTGGATTCTCAGGTGCAGAACTTGCGAACGTATTAAATGAAGCAGCATTACTTGCAGTAAGAAGCGGTCATCAGATGATCACATTAAGTGATGTCGATGAAGCGATTGATAGAGTTATTGGCGGTCCAGCTAAGAAGTCTAGAAAATATACTGAACATGAAAGAAAGCTTGTTGCTTATCATGAAACTGGACATGCGATTATTGGTTTGACATTAGAAGATGCCAACCAGGTACAGAAGGTCACAATTGTACCACGTGGTGATGCAGGTGGATACAACTTGATGACTCCTAGAGAAGAAACTTACTTCTCAACTAAGAAACAGTTACTTGCAACTATTACAGGTTATATGGGTGGTCGTACGGCTGAAGAAATCTTCTTCGGTGATGTATCATCAGGTGCTCATAACGATATTGAACAGGCTACACGTATTGCTCGTATGATGGTTGCAGAACTTGGTATGAGTGAACTTGGTCCAATCAAGTATGACAGTGGTGATAACGCCGTATTCTTAGGTCGTGACTATTCACAGTTAAGTAATACACATTCTGGTCAGATCGCATTTGAAATTGACCAGCAAGTACGTAAAATCATCGAAACAGCGCATGCTCAGGCAACTGAAATCATCAACAATAATAAAGATAAAATGGATATTATTGCGAATGCATTGCTTGAACATGAAACATTGAATCATGAACAGATTCAGTCTTTATATAACACTGGTAAAATGCCAGAAACATATGATGGAACAGAAGAACATGTTGACACTCATGATGACAACAATAACACTCCTGAACCACCTAAGGCTGATCCAGAAGATGATTTACTAGATGAAATGAAATAAGCGCTTTGCGCTTATTTTCATTTAGGAGGTAATAAAATGCAGCGTAGATTTATGGTAAGACTATTAGTAGGTATTATTGTCATTAGTATGATTTTGCCTCTATTAAGCTATTTTGCGATAGGGAGATGAGATAAATGAAAGATTATTTAGTACGTGGACTCGTTAATTCAAAGAACTGTCGTGTTTTTGCCTGTACAACAACTAACCTTACAAATGTTGCACAGCAGAATCATAACTTATGGCCTTGTGCAAGTGCTGCACTTGGACGTATGATGGCAGTCACTTTAATGATGGGTGCTATGAATAAGAATAAAGAAAAGATGACAGTAGTCATCAACGGTGGTGGACCAATCGGTACAATGCTTTGTACAACAAATTCTGATGGTAAAATCAAGGGATTTGTATCTAATCCAGAAGTTCACTATACATACAACGATACAGGTAAGCTTGCAGTAGGCTTATGTGTAGGTAATCAGGGTACTATCCAGGTCACTCGTGATATGGGATTAAAGGAACCTATTACATCTAGTTCTCCATTACAGACTGGTGAAATTGGTGACGATTTCTCTTATTACTTCATGTTATCAGAACAGGTACCATCAGTTGTTGCCGTAGGTGTTCTTGTAGAAGAAGACAATACTGTAAGAAGCGCAGGTGGTTATATTATTCAGTTATTACCAGAAGCAACTGAAGAAGATATTGCGTATATTGAAGATAAGATCAAGAATACACCACCAGTATCACAGTTATTAGATGAAGGACATACTCCAGAAGAAATCTTAAAGATGATCTTTGAAGATGTTGAAATCCTAGATACACAGGATTTATCATTTGAATGCGATTGTAGTAAAGAAAAGATGGAAGAAGCTTTATCTACTCTTCATACAAAAGATCTAGAAGATATGATTAATGAAGATCATGGCTGTGAGATTACATGTCAGTTCTGTAATGCACATTATCAGTTCAGTGAAGATGAATTAAAGGAAATACTTAAAAAACGCCAGTAAAATGGCGTTTTTTTACACTGTCTGGTATTATACAAAGATCAGTTAACATATATCATGGAAGGGAATAGAATTGAATAATTGATCTTTTTAGAGTTGTATAACAGCTGCCTCCTTTCAATAACTAGTATAGTGTATGAATCTATAATAATTATCTATATATTATGGAGAAATATGTGTTGCATTAATGAAGTGCTTTGACTGGACATTCTTTTGTACATTCATAACAAAGAATACAGTCAGTGCCGTTTATACGTCTACGTGATTCATTGTTGACTTCTACATTCATCGGACATACTTTTAAACATTTATTACAATGAACACATTTATTCTCATCGCAATGTACACGTAGGAGTGAATAATAACTCATAGGCTTAAGAAATACTGTAATAGGACACAAATACTTACAGAATGCACGATTATCTTTAAATATATAGGCAAGCGCAATACCCACAATATAGTAAAAGGCGTTACCTAGAAGAAATAGATAGAACATGATCTTTTCTAGATGAGCGACCTTCATTAAGAATAATCCTGATACCAATGCAAGAGAACATACAAACATGACATAACGTAGTATGCCTAGTTTTTTAACTCTTGGTTTCTGTGGTCTTTTAAAAGGTAAGAAGTCAAGGATCATAGCCGTCCAGCAGGCATAACCACACCATCCTCGACCAAATATAAGAGGTCCAAAGATCTTCGCAATCGCATAGTGAATAGTGGCTGCTTCAAAAGTACCCAAAAACAAATAGTACCAGAAGCCTTCAATCTGCATATTTTCTTGAGAAATAATACCTAAATAAAACAACATATAAGTGCCTACTGCCAATTGTACAAAATGTCTTGCATAGCTCTTTCCTGTAGTAAATAATGCGGTGCCTAAGGCAAGACATGTTCCTATATAACTGAAGTTCACCATGTAAAATAAATTATCTTTAGTGAGCCATAAAGTAATCGCAATCATCTCAAATAATATAAACATGATTATAGAGAAAGTGTATTTTCTTTTCATCTTCATTCCTCCCTTATAGTTATCTTAAAATATAGGAATTAATACTACAATCAAATTCCTGTAAAACATACAAAAAGGAGCAGGAAGGGAAGACCTGCTCCTTATGTCCTATTAGTAAAATAGGGAAGGGAAATGAAAACGATATATATATTATTGAAAGGATCGGGAACTTCCTTTCACAACTCATAGTATAAAGATAATTTATCTTTGTATTGTGTCAGGAATATGGTATATTTTGTGATGGTGATTAAAAAATGTTGAAAATTGGAAACGTAGAAATAAAACATCCTATTATCATGGCTCCTATGGCAGGTATCACAAATGTCGCTTACCGTA
The DNA here is from genome assembly GCF_003435615.1 of Catenibacterium sp. AM22-6LB. Taxonomy (NCBI): domain Bacteria; kingdom Bacillati; phylum Bacillota; class Erysipelotrichia; order Erysipelotrichales; family Coprobacillaceae; genus Catenibacterium; species Catenibacterium sp. AM22-6LB. Next base: position 29,090 of record NZ_QTUM01000014.1, on the reverse strand, counting down.
GACTTGTAAAAAAGTTTGGTGCAGGACTTGTAGTATCTGAAATGGTCAGTGATAAAGCGTTATGTTATGGAAATCAAAAGACAATTGATATGCTTGCAGTGGGTGAAGATGAACACCCTATGAGTATGCAGATTTTTGGTGGTGAAGTAGAGACTATGGTCAAAGCTGCCAAGTTTGTAGAGGAACATTCTGATTGTGATATTATTGATATTAATATGGGATGTCCTGTAAATAAGGTATTAAAGGCTCATGCAGGTAGTTATTTAATGCAGTATCCAGAACTTGCATATGATATTGTGAAGGCAGTCGTAGAAGCAGTGAATGTACCAGTGACTGTTAAGATGCGTATCGGTTATGATATGAAGCATATTAACTGTGTAGAAATGGCACAATTAATGGAAAAAGCAGGTGCAAGTGCAGTAGCTATTCATGGTCGTACACGTTCACAGATGTATGAAGGTCATGCAGACTGGTCATGGATTAAAAAAGTAAAAGAAGCAGTCAGCATTCCAGTTATTGGGAATGGTGATGTCAGAACACCTGAAGATGCGAAAAGAATGATGGAAGAAACAGGCTGTGATGCTGTTATGGTTGGTAGAGGTGCTTTAGGTAATCCATTTGTGATTCGTAGAATGGTGAAATATCTAGAAGAAGGTATTCTAGAAGAAGAACCAGACTATCATGCACGTATTCAGTTATGTATTGATCATGCCCATCGTTTAGTAAAAACGGAAGGTGAAAAGAATGCGATTAGACAAATGCGTGGACAAGCGCCTTGGTATGTCAAAGGGTTAAGAGGTTCTGCAAAGATTAAGAATCATTTAACACAGATGAATACATTAGAAGAATTAGAAACAATTCTAAAAGACTTTGAGAAAGAACTAGAAGGTGAGTAATCATCTTCTTTTTGTTTTATAATAGAGTAAAGGAGATGATTATATGGCTATACTTTATTCTATGTGTGTTCCTCATCCTCCATTAATTATTCCTGAAATAGGTCAAGGAGAAGAGAAAACTATTAGTAACACAATACAATCTTATAAATCCATTATGAAATATGTATCTACTCTTCCTATAGAAACAGTCATTGTGATTAGTCCTCATGCAATCGCCTATAGTGATTATATTCATATATCTCCTGGTAAACATGCATCAGGAGACTTTAGACAGTTTGGTGCAGGAAATGTAAGAATAGAAGTGGATTATGATTCAGATCTTGTAAAGAAGATCACTCGATCTGCCAAGAATCATCATATATTCGCAGGAACATTAGGAAAAGATGATGATTTAGATCACGGCACTATGATTCCTCTTTACTTTCTAAATAAGTATCTAAAAGACTATAAAGTTGTAAGAATTGGAATATCTGGTTTATCTCCTCTTACTCATTATCGCTTTGGACAATGTATTAAAGAAGCAGTGGGAGATAAGAATGTTTTATTAATTGCGAGTGGTGATTTGTCTCATTGTTTAAAAGAGGATGGTCCTTATGGTTATAAAAAAGAAGGACCGCTCTTTGATCATGATATTATTACAGCATGGAAGAATAGCGACTTTATGCGTTTTCTAACATTTGATACCATCTTTACTGAAGCAGCTGCTGAATGTGGACTCAGATCATTTCAGATCATGGCAGGTGCTTTAGATCAAAAGAAGATTAAACCAAACTATTATTCTTATGAAGGAGCATTTGGAGTAGGTTATGGAATATGTGGCTTTGAAATATGTGGTGAAGATTTAACACGTGATATAGGAAACCAATATAAAAAGAAAATGCAGGAAGAAGTCAAGAAAATCAAAGAACATGAAGATGACTATGTCAGACTGGCTAGAACCACAATAGAACATTATGTGAAAGAAAAAGTAGAAATCATTCCAGAAGTCACAAAAGAGATGAAAAGACGTGCAGGTGTCTTTGTATCTATTCATGAAGAAGGACGTTTGAGAGGCTGTATTGGTACCTTTATGCCTGTTCAGGATAATATTGCCTTAGAAATAGTACATAATGCGATTAGTGCATGTAGTGAAGATCCACGCTTTGATCCTATTACAGAAGAAGAACTAGATAATCTCATTATCTCAGTCGATGTATTAGGAAAAATAGAACCTGTAGAAGATATTAGTACATTAGATCCTCATATCTATGGTATTATAGTATCCCATGGTTCTAAAAGAGGTTTACTCCTACCTGATTTAGAAGGTGTGGATACAGTGACTGATCAGATTCAGATAGCTTGTCATAAAGCAGGTATTCATGAAGGAGAGAAGATCAAGATAGAAAGATTCAAGGTGATCAGACATGATTAGATGTGATTTATGCCCTCATCATTGTGTATTAAAAGAAGGACAGACAGGATTCTGTCATCAAAGAATCAATAAAGAAGGACATATAGGACTTAAAGACTATGGTGCTATTACATCACTGTCTTTAGATCCTATTGAAAAGAAACCTCTTTATCATTTCTATCCTGAAACACAGATATTATCTGTAGGTTCTTATGGCTGTAATATGAAATGTCCTTTCTGTCAGAACTATACAATATCACAGGATAGAGGTTCTTCTATACAGGTGCATACAACACCTGAAAAACTTGTAGAAGTGGCCTTAGATTTAAAAAAAGAAGGGAATATCGGTATTGCGTTTACTTATAATGAACCAATGATCAGTTATGAGTTTATTTATGATACTTTTGTATTATGTAAGAAGCATGATTTAAAGACTGTTATTGTCTCTAATGGAATGATAGAAGAGAAATACATAAAGGAGCTCTTGCCATTAGTAGATGCATGGAATATTGATTTAAAGGCATTTAGAGAAGATATCTATAAGACACTCTCTGGTGATTTAGAAACAGTAAAGAAGAGTATTCAAATAGCTTCATCAAGTCATCTAGAAGTCACTTCTTTGATTGTCCCTGGTATCAATGATAGTCTTAAAGATATGGAAGAAGAAGCAAAGTGGTTAGCGTCTATTGATCCGAATATTGTGTTACATATCACACGTTATTTTCCTGAGTATCATTATCATGAATCTCCTACATCTATAGAACTTATTGACCAAATGGTAGAAGTGGCTAAGAAATATTTAAAGAATGTATATAGAGGTAATTGTTAGATGTTTAATGAAGAAAAGATTAAAAGCTTTAGTACAACAGATATGCGTATATATAACTATATATTGAAGCACAGCATTCAATTCCCTTATATGAGTATAAGAGAACTTGCAGATGAGATTCCTACATCTACAGCTTCTATTATGCGCTTTGTGAAAAGGATGGGATATGACAGCTTTCCGGAATTAAAATATGCTTATAAGAAAGGAGAAAAAGAAGTCTCTCTTTATATGGTGAATGACCTAGATGAAACTATCGACTGTTTAAAGAAGTTCAATACCCCTTATTATCAGGATTTATTCAAAGAAATCGCATATATACTAGGTGACGCGAATATGATTATTTTTGATGGTATGGGAGATTCAGCTAAGATTGCAGAATATGCAGCAAGACGCTTTTCTATCAATGGTTTCTTTAGTGCTGCCTTAACAGATCCATATCAGAGGGTATCCATGGATGGTACAGGTATTGTGGTTGTCATGTTATCAGTTTCAGGAAATACGCCTGAACTTATTAGAAAAGCCAATGATTATAAAGCAGCAGGCAGTACTTTAATCACAATTACTGCATCAGACGATAATACACTCGCAAAAATGAGTGATCACAATATCAGCTACTATGTTAACGATGTAAGAACGGAAGAGATGTCTCGTACTACGCAGGTACCCGCCTTGAGTATCATTGAGATTCTTTCTAATACAACTCAGCGCATATGTCACAATACGTTACAATAGTAAAACATTTTGCAGATAATGCATACTATTCAAGAAGGGCTTCAAGCCCTTTTTTTATTTTTAATCCTCTGATAGAATCAATTACGGAAAACGAAATCGTTTTCAACATCGGCCGAATGAAATAAGAAGAGGAGAAACAAAATGGAAGCAATTCAAAGCTTTATGGAACGTTACTTCGTACCATTAGCTGCAAAAATCAATGGTCAGCGCCATGTGGCAGCCGTGCGTGATGCGTTCACTTTATCATTCCCACTCACAATGGGTGGTTCAATGGTTTTACTTATTAACTATGTATTATTAGATCCTACAGGATTCATCGCAAAATTACTTCACTTAGGTGATTTAATTCCAAACTTAGCTCAGTATCAGGCTGTTTTAAGTTCTGTTATCAATGGTACAACTAATATCTTATCAATCATCATCGCATTCTTAGTGGCTTATCAGTTAGCTCAGGAAATGGGTGGAGATAAAGTATTATGTGGTATTACATCTCTTTCATCTTTCTTTATTCTTTATCCTGCTGCTCAGGCATTTGCAGGTAAGAATGCAGGAACTGGTTTAACAACTACTTACTTTGGTGCACAGGGATTATTCGTTGCATTATTAGTAGGTCTATTAACTACAGAATTATTAACTCGTTTTGGTAGAAATGAAAAGTTAAGAATCAAGATGCCAGAAATGGTACCTCCTGCAGTAGCACAGTCATTTAATTTATTAATCCCAATGATGTTAGTACTTGCCATCATGGGTGTATTAAACTACTTATTCTCAATGATTACTCCTGAAGGTATTCAGGTTGTTGTTTATAACGCTATCCAGGCTCCATTAACATCTCTTGGAAGCTCTATGGGTACAATCATCGTATTCGTATTAGTACAGCAGATGTTATGGATTGTAGGTATCCATGGTCCTAACACTTTAAGTGCATTACGTTCAGTGATCTTCACAGAACAGGGAAACGCAAACTTAGCTTATGTTGCAGCTCATGGTTCTGCATGGGGTGCACCTTACCCAGTTAACTGGGGTTCAATCAACGATGCATTTGGTAATGGTGGAGGATCAGGTGCTACACTTGGTTTAATTGCCGCTATGTTTATCGTAGGTAGAAAGAATAAAGGTGAATATTCTATTTGTAAGATGTCATTAGTTCCAGGACTATTCAACATCAACGAACCAATCATGTTCGGTTTACCAATCGTTATGAACCCAATGTATGTTATTCCATTTATCTTAGCACCAATCGTATGTAACCTTATTGGTTATTTCTGTGTATGTGTGATTAAGATCATCCCACCAGTTGCTTATCAAGTTGCTTGGACAACTCCAGGATTCTTAACACCATTCTTAGGATCAGGTGCTAACAACATTATGGCATTAGTTATAGGTATTCTTTGCTTTGTCGTAAGTACTTTAATTTACTTACCATTCGTTGCAGCAAGCACAAGAGCCGCTATCAAGAAAGAAGCAGAAGAAGCAGGAGAAAACAATGCGTAAAGACTTCTTATGGGGTGGAGCAGTTGCTGCACATCAGGTAGAAGGTGGATTTAATGAAGGTGGTAAAGGACCAAATGTCTCAGATATGATGACAGTTGGTTCTGCCACTACTCGTAGAAAGATCACTAAAACAATTGAACCTGATCAGTTCTACCCAAATCATACAGCGATTGATTTCTATCACCACTATAAGGAAGATATCGCTTTATTTAAAGAAATGGGATTTAAATGTTTTAGAACATCTATTTCCTGGGCAAGAATCTTCCCAATGGGAGATGAAGAAACACCAAATGAAGAAGGCTTAAAGTTCTATGATGATATGTTTGATGAACTATTAAAGAATGGTATTCAGCCAGTCATCACATTATCACACTTTGAAATGCCTTATCATTTAGTTGAAAAATATGGTGGATGGAGAAACAGAAAGATGATTACATTCTTTGTAAGATTCGCAAAAGTATGTTTCGAAAGATACCACAATAAAGTTAAATACTGGATGACTTTCAATGAAATCAACAACCAGGCGAACTATGAAGCAGACGTAGCTGTATTTACTAACTCAGGTATTATATTTGAAGAAGGTGAAGACAAAGAACGTACTGTTTATCAGGCAGCACATTATGAACTTGTTGCAAGTGCGATGGCTATTAAAGAAGGACATGCTATTGATCCTTCTATGATGATCGGCTGCATGATTGCGATGACACCTATTTATCCTTACTCATGTAATCCAGATGATATGTTGAAGGCAGTAGGTGCAAATCATAAGCGTTTCTGGTATATGGATGTTCATGCAAGAGGACGTTATCCAGGTTATATGAAATCTTTCTTTGAAAGAAAGAACTTCAATCTAGATATTACTGAAGAAGACTTAGCTGTTCTTCCTCAGGGTACAGTAGATTATATTGGATTTAGTTATTATATGTCATTTGCGGTTAAGGGTGATGGAGATGTCAACCTTGACTATAATGAAGAAACAGATTTATGTGATAACCCATATATTTCTAAGACTGAATGGGGATGGCCAATTGATGCGAAAGGTTTAAGATATAGCTTAAACTGGATGTATGACCGTTATAACCTTCCTCTATTTATTGTAGAAAATGGCTTCGGTGCAGTGGACCAGATGGTAGATGGAAAAGTACATGACCAGTACCGTATTGATTACCTTAAAGCGCATATCGAAGAAATGAAGAAGGCAGTAGATATTGATGGTGTAGACTTATTAGGTTATACTGTTTGGGGATGTATTGACTGTGTTAGCTTTGGTACGGGTGAAATGAAGAAACGTTATGGTTTCATTTATGTAGATAAAGATAATGCAGGTCATGGAACACTTGCAAGAAGCAAGAAGGATTCCTTTGATTGGTATAAGAAAGTAATAGAAAGTAACGGAGAAAAATTATGAAAAAATACTTAGTTCTAGATGTTGGTGGTAGTGCTATTAAATATGCAGTAATGGATGCAGAAAAGAATATATATGAAAGAGGTAAGGTACCTACTCCCTTAGATTGCCTTGATTCATTTGTGAATAGCGTTGAATCTCTATATAATACATATTCTGATGTATCTGGTATTGCGATGAGTATGCCAGGAAGAATTGATCCTAATAAGGGTTATTGTTACACTGGTGGTGCTTTAACTTATAATCATGATATAAATATGGCAGAATTACTATCTGAGCGTTGTGGTGTAAGAGTCACAATTGGTAATGATGCAAAATGTGCCGCTAATGCAGAACTAGGTTTTGGTAGTCTTCAGGATATTCAGGACGGCGCTGTAGTGATTCTTGGCACAGCTATTGGTGGTGCTTTAATTAAGGATCATAAGGTACTAAGCGGATGTAGATTTGGTGCAGGTGAATTTTCTAATATTATCACTGATTACCATAAGCCATATGATGGTGATACATCTTGGTATGCAAGTAATGGAATCAATGGATTATTATTACATATCCAGGAAGCATTAGAAACAGAAGAAAACTATACTGGTGAAGAAATCTTTGAAATGGCAAATAATGGAAATGAAGCTGTTTTAAAAGGATTAAATCAGTTCTGTTTAGAAACTGCAGTACAGATCTACAACATCAATCAGATCTTTGATTGTGAAAAAGTAGCGATTGGTGGAGGTATTAGTGCACAGCCATTACTATTAGAACTTATCAAAAAGAACTTTGATGAAATCTATAATTCATGTTATGCAAGCACATTACCACCAGAAATCGTAGTTTGTGAATATCGTAATGATGCGAACTTAATCGGTGCTTTATATCAGCACTTAAATTAATAAAGGAGGATGATAAGATGTGGAATAAATTAAGAAATGAACCTGTGAATAAAACAGGTTATATCAAACGTATAATCGCTTATGGTATTGATTGGTATTTAGGAAGTGTCTTATCATCACTTCCTCTTATTTTGTTGTATATGTCTCTTCATAAGGATGCTGTCTATATTCCTCAGCAGTTATCTATATTTAAGGGATATTATCAAGTACTTGCAGGTGTTCTTTCACTCTCAGTTGCATTTGTGTACTATGTCGTATTACCTATAATCTGGAAAGGACAGACTTTAGGTAAAAAACTATTAGGATTAAAGATTGTGAATGACGACTATCAAGAAGTGAATGTGAAACAACTGATCATCAGACAGGTTATTATGATCTTCTTAGTAGAAGGAAGTATTTATACATGCAGTAATATGTTTCATCAGTTAGTCAATGTATTAACTGGATACAATATTGCCTCTACCTGGAATAAAGTAGGACTCGTTATTACTATATTATCTGGGATACTTGTGATTATCTTAAAGTCTAAGAAATCATTACATGATATTGTCTCACATACACTTGTTGTAGACATTAAGTCAGAAGACTATAAGAATATGTTGTTGAGTATTGAAAAGAAAAATAAGAAACAGAATAAGAAAATGAAAAAGAGATTTGCATAAAGTATGATAAAATACCTTTTGGAGGTATTTTATGGTTACGGTAGATCAAATGAATCAATTAAGTGATTTAGAATTAGATATTTACAACTACATCATTTCTCATCGTCATGAAGTGATTAATATGAAACTTAAAGATTTATCTACAGATCTTCATGTATCTTCTTCTATGATTACAAGAGTAGCTAAAAAACTTGGTTATGAAGGATTCTTAGAATGGAAAGCAGAAATGAAACTGGATCAGGAAGATAAACCTATACAAAATAAACGTGCTTTAAATTATATTCTCGATTATTTTAATCGAGTAGACAATAAAGAGTTTGATGATCTTATTCATCAAGCGGCTGAAATAATTGTGAACAGTCACGAGGTGATCTGTTCTGGCATTGGCCTAAGTGATGCGATTGCGAAATTTGCGGCTTCTTTATTTAATCGTAAGGGAAAACGTACAATGTATAGTGGAGACTTCAGTAGCCGTTTTAGGGGGATGTATGATCAAAATGACTGTGCTCTTTTCTTCACAGTTTCAGGAGAAACAAGAGAAATCATTGATTGTATCAAAGACTTAAAAAAATATGATATTAAGATTATTGTGATTACCAATAGTGCCTCTTCAACAGCTGCAAAGATGTCTGATTTAGCTCTTACGTATTATATGCCAAGTACTAAAAATGGTGACTTTTATAGTTCAGCAACACAGGTACCTGTTCTCTATATTATTGAGTCTATTGCGAATCTGTTTATAGAATATGGAATTTACTAAAGAATGCTTGAAAGGCATTCTTTTATTTGTTTAAATGTTCTATGATATGAGAAGAAAGAGGGACGCTATGAGGGAAAATCTAGAAAAGTACGGCGAAGTTATTGCCGGAAGTATCTTATTATCTTTAGGAATCTGGTTGTTCGTAACACCTAATGGCTTGAACTTTGGAGGCGTTATTGGAACATCACAGATTATTGAAGTTTTTGTAAGAAAACTTCTACCAATTCCTAAATCAATGAATATTGTAGGGATTATCAACTTCATGATTAATATTCCATTATTTGTAATGGGATATAGAATCTTGAACAGAGAATTCTGTATCAAAACTGCTATGAGTGTTATTGTACAGACTATTACCTTATCTGTTCTGCCAAACCAGACACATGCTATTATGCCTGATATGTTATCTAACTGTATTTTTGGGGCTATTATGTGTGGCGTTGGTGTAGGACTTGCCCTAAAAGGTAGTGGTAGTACAGGTGGTATTGATATTGCCGGTGTATGCTTATCTAAGACTAATCCAGGATTCTCAGTAGGTAAGTTATCAACTATTGTGAATGCTGTTATTTTAACTTGTTGTGCATTCATCTTTGATTTGCAGACTACACTGTATTCTATTATCTTTGTATTTGTATTGTATTTTATTAGTGATCGTATTCACTATCAGAACATCAATGTGATAGCATTAATCTTCACCAAAGAAAAAAATATGAAGAATGTGATTATGGAAAAGACTGGCAGAGGTGTAACTTACTGGATGGGTAAGGGTGCTTATACAGAAAATGATCAATATATTCTTTATTGTGCAATCAATAAATATGAAATGAAAACATTTAAGAAACTTGTTCATGATATTGATCCGCAGGCATTTGTGACTATTAGTGAGGATTCAGAAATCCTTGGTGGATTTGAAAAACGTCTATAGACAATTTACTTGAAGTAGGCTTATAAATTGACCTTGACAACATCTTTATTTATTGTCTATAATACTTGAGTAAAAGCGATGAACAGAAGAGTAGTATCAATGGAACGCAGAGAGAATTCCTGGCTGGTGTAAAGGAATGGGAAAGTTGATACGAATAAAGACTGGGAGCTGTATTTTGGATCTAACGTGATAAAATAACGTGTTGCCGCGTTAAGGCTTAATGAGGTCTACTTATGTAGATGAATAAGGGTGGTACCACGGTTAACTCTCGTCCCTAGCGGATGAGAGTTTTTATATTCTAAAGAAGGAGAACAGACATGGAAGAAAGAAAGTTTACTGATCAGGAATTAGTAAGAAGACAGAAGTTACAGGAACTTAAAGATCTTGGAATTGATCCATTTGGACAGAGATTTGATGTGACTGCTTATACTTCAGACATTAGAAAGAACTATGGCGATAAGACTGCAGAAGAATTAGAAGAAAGCAAACCAGCTGTAAGTATTGCGGGTCGTATTGTTGCAAAGAGAAGAAAAGGTAAAGTATGCTTCATGAACCTTCTTGATAGAGATGGAAAAATCCAGTTATATATCAAGAAAGATACTGTTGGTGAAGATGTTTATGAATTAGTTAAGAAGAGCGATTTAGGTGATATTATCGGTATTGATGGTGAAGTATTCATGACTCATACGGGTGAATTAACTGTAAGAGTAGAAAAGTATACACACCTTACTAAGGCTTTAAGACCTTTACCAGAAAAGTTCCATGGTTTAACAGATACTGAAGAACGTTTCAGAAGAAGATATGTTGACTTAATCATGAATGATGAAGCACGTAAAGTAGCCTTCATGAGACCTAAGATTGTTCGTTCAATCCAGCATTATTTAGATGACAAAGGTTATACAGAAGTAGAAACACCAATCATGAACTCTATTCTTGGTGGTGCTGCAGCTAAGCCTTTCATCACTCATTTCAATGCATTAGATAAAGATTTCTACTTAAGAATCGCAACAGAATTAAACCTTAAGAGATTAATCGTAGGTGGTATGGATGCTGTTTATGAAATCGGTCGTTTATTCAGAAATGAAGGTATGGACAGAACTCATAACCCAGAATTCACTACTATTGAAGTATATAAAGCATTCTCTGATCTTGAAGGTATGATGGACTTAACAGAAGGTATCATTGCGAATGCCGCAATGACTGTCAATGGTACTTATGATGTAGAATACAAAGGTCATTCTATTTCATTAGCACCTGGATTCAAGAGAATCTCTATGGTTGAAGCAATTAAAGAAAAGACTGGTGTTGACTTTGGTGAACAGAAGACTTTTGAAGAAGCTAAGAAACTTGCTGAAGAACATGGTATTGAAGTAGAACCACATTTTGCATATGGTCATATTGTCAATGCATTCTTTGAAAAGTATGTAGAAGAAACAATTGTAGAACCAACATTCGTATATGGTCATCCAATTGAAATTTCTCCACTTGCAAAGAAGAACTTACAGGATCCTCGTTTCACTCAGAGATTCGAGTTATTCATCTGTGGTAACGAATATGCAAATGCATTCACAGAATTAAATGATCCAGATGATCAGTATGAAAGATTCGCAAATCAGTTAAAAGAAAAAGAATTAGGTAACGATGAAGCCAACGAAATGGATATGGACTATGTAGAAGCCCTTGAATACGGTCTTCCACCAACTGGTGGTATGGGTATGGGTATCGACAGATTAGTTATGTTATTAACTGGTCAGGAAACTATCCGTGAAGTTATCTTATTCCCACATATGAAGAATAAATAAATTTATGTATTAATATTAGGCATATCTCATGCAAGAGATGTGCTTTTTATTTTATGGTTTTTGAAATGTGATGGAATGAAAACAGAAAATGTGGAGTAATAGAAAATGGAAATATGATGGAATGAAAACTAAAAATGTGAAGGAATAAAATTGTAAAATATGATGGAATTCACTGTAATGAGTATGAGAGCATATATGAAGAATTATAAAGACTAACTTTTTTTTGAAAATGGTGTTGTTTATTTTAGTATAATACAAGATATTTAAAAAGAGGGCTTAACCCCTCTTATAAACTCTTCTTCACAAATATTTTATTGAATATACTTCTTGTAAATTCATCATCATTCATCTTGTTCTCTAAGTACTGATTAAAGTTTTTCTCATTCTCTTTTACTTGTTTAAAATGTGGATAATTCTCTTCAATCATCTTTCTAGTAGTAGTGTAGGTACTTCCACTAAAGTTATACTGAATAGATTGTACATTATCAATTAAAGAGAAGATAGACACAGAATTATAGATCAGGCTCTTATTGATATAAAGATCCTCATTATGATACCAGTCTGTCGCATTGTAGTTCACAGTGAGTCCTTGATTTTTAGAATCAATTTGAAAAACATAATCGTATTCATGCAAAGGCAGACTATTTAATAAATTTCCTATATTGGAATTATTACCAATATATGGATTCTTATACTTCTTAATATTGTGTATGCCACTCAATGGTCTGTTAAATACAGTTGTAGGAACAGTATCTTCTGTATATTTCTTTGCGCTATCTACAATATAATACTCATTAGGTGTGTTTTTATTTATTCTATAAACATTATAGAATGGATTGTAGTAGGTTGTCACATTAGAAGTCTTAATCATATAAACATAGATTGGAGGTCTATGAGAAGTTATAACACCTACATAATCCATCAGCATAAATCCACATAATATTGCAATAAATACTCCACTACTTATTAATAATCTATTTCTCTTCAACTCTTTTGATAACCCATAAACAAATACTATAATACCTACAATAGAGTAAATACAGCACCAGCTGCTTTCTTTATCTAATATCGCAAAGGCAGCAAAACATAGAAATGCGCCAAAAATCATAATGCCAATAGAAACCTTTCTTTTCTCTTGTACAAGCATATTCTTACTATAATTAATTGTATTCTTTAAGCTCTTTTCTGTTGTTTCCATGATTTTATCTTCCGTTATATATTTCCCATTGAGTAGTTCATTTAAAGAAATGCCCAAAGTTTCACTTAACGGAATCAGTAAAGACAAATCAGGCATATAGTTTCCATTCTCCCAGCGTGATATTGTCTTATTACTGACACCTAATATATTTCCTAGTTGTTCTTGAGTGAGACCTTTTCTTTTTCTATTCTCAGAAATGAACTTTCCTATCTTTTTTGTATCCATAACGTTTCTCCTTTCATGAAAACTATAAAAAAAAGCATGAAACAACAACACCCCACAAATAGCGAATCCACTATTTTTATTATATATGATGGAAATAATCTTATATATACAGAGTTTGATCTGACTTGTTTATTATCTCTATTTTCGTTAATATAGTAGATGATGAAATGAGGTATAAAAATGACTGAACAGGTACATAAAAGAAGAAAAAGATATAAGGGGACACACCCTAAAAACTTCTCAGAGAAGTATAAAGAACTTAATCCAGAATTATATCCTGAAACAATAGAAAAGGTTATTTCTAAAGGAAGTACACCAGCAGGTATGCATATTTCTATCATGGTAGATGAAATACTAGAATTCTTAGATATTCAGCCAGGACAGATTGGTTTAGATTGTACTCTAGGATATGGAGGACATTCTTCTAAAATGATGGAAAAATTAGAAGGTCAGGGACACCTTTATGGATTAGACATCGATACTATTGAAATAGAAAAAACAACAGAGAGACTAAGAAATAAAGGTTATGGAGAAGACATCTTTACTCCTATTTTGACTAACTTTAGAAACATTGATCAAGTAAGTGAGAAGTATGGACCATTTGATTTTGTCTTAGCTGATTTAGGAGTATCTTCTATGCAGATTGATAATCCAGAAAGAGGATTCTCATATAAGAAAAATGGCCCATTAGATCTAAGACTTAATCCTAAAGCAGGTAGACCTGCATATGAAATTTTAAAAGACTTATCAAAAGAAGAACTAGAACATATTCTTACAGAGAACTCAGATGAACCATATGCTGATATATTAGCTAAGAATATCCATTCATTCATACGTTCTGGTATGGAAGTAGAAACAACTCAACAGCTTTATAAGATCATTGATAAAACACTTAATTTTATTACTGATAAGAATAGAAAAGATATTGTGAATAAGACAGCTGCAAGAGTATTCCAGGCATTAAGAATAGAAGTGAATCAGGAATTTGAAGTATTATATGATTTTGTAGAGAAGCTCCCTCTTATTTTAAAACCAGGAGGAAAGGCTGCAATTCTTACATTCCATTCTGGAGAAGATAGAATTGTGAAGAAGTCTTTTAAAGAACTCAAGAATCTTGGTATTTATGAAGATGTATGTAGAAATGTGATTAGACCTTCTAGGGAAGAATGTCATCGTAATTCACGTGCCAAGTCTACTAAGATGAGATGGGCTATTAAAGCAAAATAGAATACTTGAATATCAGATATACAAGTGTTATACTCTATTTGCAAATTTGAGAACAATTGCATCAAAACGAAAAGGTAAGGATCTGGTCATCCTTACCTTTTTCTGTGCTTTTATATTATTCAAGTTCTTTCAACATTTTTGCATATTCTATACATATTGTATCTGCAATCGCTGTGAGTGAATAAGGGTGAGTTGCATAATCACCTCTGCTATCATAGCGTATATATTGATCTATAAAAGGATAATCTAATTCTTTATTAGATGTAATTAAACAAATCTTAGGTTTCTTGCTTTGGTGTTTAAAAGGTTTTGCACGTGGGAAAATACGATCAAAATAAGTGCCAGAATCAGAGAACAAGATAATTAAAGTCTTTTCATCCGCATTTGTAATATATTCAGCCTGATCAGCTACTTTAATGGCAGTAAATACAGGTTTAGCACTTGTTTGTAAATCATATTGCAAGTTTAATGCAACATTTTCAGAATGCATATAACCAAATGCTGCTACTTTTTGATACTCATAAATATCATCGACTAAATCTTTAATATCATCTTCAATAGAGCTCTTTTCCAACATCTCTAAATTCTCAATTACACTTCTTACATAAGAAGTGAAAATAGAATCTTCATTACGTCCTTCATAGTTAAACTTATTAGAAAATTTGATTTTTTCTACTGAAAACTTCGCAACTTGATTTTTCAACTGATTAAAATCCCTTAAACCTATATCTCTGCAGAATCTAGAAATACTAGAATTAGACACATAACACGCTTTCGCAAGCTCAGTTAGAGTATAGTCTTCTAAATCACGAATATTCTCTATCATAAATTTCGCAATCTTATAATTATTAGAACCTTTAGGTTCACCATTTAATGTAGATAATAAAATAATAATTAAGTTAAACATGTACTCACCGTCCTGGGTATAATATGCCTTATTATACCATAGGACAGTTACTTATTGCTTGATAATTACAGTATGTGAAACTAAATCATGAAAACAACGTGTATCTTTTTGAAAATAAGCATATCCAATAGAAACAAGTGTCAATGCATAAGCAACATAAGTTAAAGGATTTACAATAGAAGTGAACTGTAAAAGAGAGGCAATCTTTCTTAAATAAGAAGGAATAATAGTAATACCACCTTCAAGAAGAGTTGCACCGAGTAATTCTCTTAACATCATGTTTTTCATGCTTACATCTTTATGATCATAATCAATGACTTTGATCTTACATATCTTCTTACCTGGAGTCTGTCCTTTCCAGATATAAAGAGGAATGAATACATAATAAAGAACTCCAATAGTAATTGCGATTAAACATACAATAAGAGCTGTATTCAAACCATAAGAAGTTAACTCAAACATCTCTGGTTTAAACTGACTATCTTTTCTTAAAAAGAATGTGATAGGAATAGAAGCCAGCATATTAGTAATATACCAGTCAATTATTAATGCGACTGTTCTTCTTAATCTTAACTCTACAATATCCATCTTACTCATATATAGGACCTCCTGTTTATTAAAGTATATCAATTCATAATTGATCAGTAATCTCGTTTCCAATTCTTGGAAAACCTTTCCGGAATATAAAAAAAGAAAGTTCCGAAGAACTTTCTATAAAGACTTATAGTCTTTTGTAATCGTCCATGTTTAATTCAGAAGCTGCATCTTTATCACAGATCAATGTCATATTAGGATGAAGCTTTAAAACAGTAGATGGTAATTCATCTGTAATAGTTGAATCAAGAACCTGTTTTAAGATACCTGCTTTTTCCTTACCATTTACAATCATCACTAAGTGTTTAACCTTCATTAAGCTCTTAGGACCCATTGTAAGACTGAATGGAAGATTTTCTCTCTTTGGATAATCAGGGTTTGCTTTATTCTTTGTAGCACGATCCATTGCATAAGAATAGCTATCCATTGGTGTACATCTAGGACAGTTACTGCAGAAATGACCATCATAACCAAGACCAATAACCATGACATCAATACCACCTGCACGGCTGATTTCTTCATCATATGTTTCCCAGTTTTCCATAGTCATATCATGAATTCTTTCTTCTGGAATATGTGCTTCCTTGAAGAATAATTCCTGCATTTCTTCCCAGTTAGGACCATAAGGCTTACCATCCATATATGGTGCTTCATCGAATAAATAATATTCGATATCCTTAAACTTTTCCTGATCTCTTACTTCTGGAGCTAACATCTTGTAAAGTTCAATAGGACTTCTACCTGATGTAAGAGAAATATTAACTCTCTTATCCTGCATCATAGCACCAAGTAAGATGTGCAATGCACTTTCGCTCATTTTCTGAGTGTTTTCTTCAACGATTAATTTCATAACAAATTCCTCCTGTATTTCACAAGAAGATAAAACTCACACACTTCACATTATAAGCATCAAACTCTTTCTGTCAACCTATAAAAATTAAAAATATGTAGTATATATCAATGTAATTTTGAATGCGTATTATACTTATAGAAATTTATTTCGCAAGTTATTTCCACGATTTGGAAAGTTCTTCTATCATATGGAAAGGTGTTTTATATATTGGAAAATACGAGATTTTTTAGGCTTTTCCAAGATATAATGTATCCAACGAGAAGGGAGGACTCGACATGAACTTCATGGAAAAATTCAATGAACTAGCAAACCGCACACTAGTGCCTATTGCAGACAAGTTAGCTAACCAAAGACATCTTGCTGCAATTCGTGATGGAATGGTTGTTGCTATTCCACTATCAATCATGGGAGGTGCTTGCTTAATTGTATCAACACCACCATTCAAACCTGAAACTCTACCAAACTGGGGTTTCATCACTACCATGCTTACAGGATGGTACAACTGGGCTCAGGCCAATAAAGCTGCATTATTATTACCATATAATATGACAATGGCTTTAATGGGACTATTTATTGCTTTCTCTATTTCTTATCATTTAGCTAAGAAATACAAAATGCCAAGCTTAAATGCAGCTGTTGTTTCTACTGCAGTATTCTTAATCGTATCTGCACCAACTACTTCTGCTGTCCCAGCTAATCTCATTACTGACGGCAAATCAGCCACTGATCTACTTGCACTTGCGGGAAGTTATCTACCAACAACTTATCTGGATGCAAAGGGTATCTTTACAGCTATTATCGTTTCTATCGGATGTGTAGAAATCATGAACTTCTTATTTAAGAAGAATGTTCGTATTAAGATGCCTGAAGGCGTTCCACCTGCAATCAGTTCATCATTCGATGCAATCTTACCACTTTTTATCTGTGTTATCATATTCTATGCATTATCATTATTTGTACAGAATATCAGTGGTCAGTTATTACCAAGTATGATTATGACAGTACTTGCACCTGCGGTATCTGGTCTAGATTCATTAGTAGGTATCTGTTTAATTACTATCATTGCTCAGACATTCTGGTTCTTTGGTTTACATGGCGCAAGTATCACTCAGCCAATCAGATTACCATTCATGCAGATGTATTTAATTACTAATATCGCAGCATATAGTGCTGGTAAACCATTAGTACACTTCTTTACTCAGCCATTCTGGTCATATATTATCGCATTAGGTGGCGGAGGTGCTACTTTAGGATTATGTATTCTATTAGTTAGATCTAAATCAGTTGAATTACGTACTTTAGGTAAGCTTTCAATTGGTCCAGCATTCTTCAATATCAATGAACCAATCATCTTTGGTTTACCAATGGTATTAAATCCAATTATGATGATTCCATTTATTTTTGTGCCAGTTGTTAACTCTATTATTGCCTATACATGTATGGCATTAAATATCGTTGGAAAGGGTGTTATTGAGACACCATGGACAACACCAGCACCTCTTGGTGCAGCATTAGGATGTATGGATGTAAAAGCCGGTATCATGGTTATAGGGCTAATCATTTTAGATATGGCGCTTTACTATCCATTCGTTAAATTATTAGAAAAACAAAAGTTAGAAGAAGAAAATTCAAAATAATTAAAACAAGAAATAAAACTCACACACACATAAAATTGAATAACCTTAAATATTTTGTGAAAGACTGCAACCCCACAGCAGTCTTTTTAATTTGTGATAAACCTTGTATACTGTAAACAAGGAGAATCATATGAGAAAAGAAGAACTAATAGACTTATTGAAGAAGGATGTAGTCCCTGCATTAGGATGTACAGAACCAGTCTGTGTCGCATTATGTGCAGCTTATGCATCTCAACAGTTAAATAATCCAATAACTAAAATAGAGTTAGATGTTAATAAAGGAATATATAAAAATGGGATGTCTGCAGGTATACCACATTGTGAACATGTAGGTCTAGAGTATGCTGCTTCTATCGGGGCATTATTAAAGAACCCAGAAAAACAGCTGACTCTATTTGAAGATATAGAGTCAGATACAATTACACAAGCTGAATTATTAGTGCCCCATGTTTCTATCACAATTAATGATTCAGCATCTATTCATGTAAAATGTACTCTTTATACATCTAACGATACAGTGACATGTATGATTAAAGAGGCACATACAAATATAGTTTATCTAGAAAAGAATGGAATTGTATTAGAAGAGAAAACAACTCAAGAAACAAACAATACACCCACTGTGATTGATGAACTCAAAGAAATGAAAATATCAGACATACGTTCTTTGGTGGATTTAATGACAGTGGATGAACTTGAATTCCTATTAGATGGTATAGAAATGAATGACCAATTATCACAATATAAAGGAACAACCTATTTGAGTGATTCGTTCAATCATTCATTATTCTCTGAAGACTTGTTAACTAGAATAATAAGGAAAGTTACTGCAGCTGCTGAAAATAGACTAGATGGCTGTCCACTTCCTGCAATGAGCAGTTCGGGCGCAGGTACAAAAGGACTCGTAGTTTCTATCCCGGTGAATGAAGTGGCAGAAGAACTACACGTATCACTAGAAAAGAAAGTCAAAGCACTTGCGCTTACGCATCTAGTAAATAGATATATTAATGCACATATTGGGAAATTATCGCCTATGTGCACATGTGTCATGGCTTCTTCTACATCTGCTTCTGTAGGTATCGCTTATCTCTTAGATGCATCAGATGATCAGATAGGGTATTGTATACGTAATATGACAGGAACTGTAACTGGTATGATTTGTGATGGTGGAAAAGTAGGATGTGCATTAAAGGTGTCTATAGGTTCTACGGCTGCACTTATGTGTGCAACAACTGCAGTTAATAATGCAGTATTAAGAGAAAGTGATGGAATTTGTGCAGCAACAGCTGAACAATGTATTCAAAATATGGCGCGCATTGGGAAAAATGGAATGGAAAGAGTAGATGAAGAAATCATCGCAATTATGAAAAGTAAAGAGTGTCAATAGCGAGAAGGTGGTCCAAGGATCATCTTCTTTTTGCATATAATGGCACATTTTAATAATTAAAGTGAATAAAGTATGAAGTGTCAGTTGATTAAAATAACCTTGTATATATCATAAAAAATGAATTGTATAAAAATAATATTACTATTCTAAAACATCATAATGGAACATTTCCCTTATCTTTGACACCTATTCCAAAAGTTTGTGCCACGTCCCAGAAGGGGCCTGAAATATTGAAAGTGTTTGCATTGTTGGGTAAACTAGGACTCGTCAAAACAAATGAAAGCAATTTCAAGGAGGAAACAGAAATGAGTTTAGTATTAGCAAGAATCGACCAGAGATTAATTCATGGTATTGTTGTTACGCAATGGGCAGGTGCAACACAGGCAAAAAGATTAATGGTAGTCGATGATGAAGTAAGTAAGGATGAAGTTCAAAAATCAGCTATGAGAATGAGTAAGCCAGTGGGGACTGGGATGTCAATCATTGATACAGAAACAGCTATTAAGAACTTCAACGCAGGTAAGTATGATAGCCATAATGTATTCATGATTGTAAGAGAACCATCTACATTAGTTAAGTTAGCTGAAGGTGGTGTTAAGATTCCTAAAGTAAATATTGGTATTATCTTCGATGGGGAAGGTAAGACAACAGTGAAGAAGATGGTTTCAGTCAATGAAGAAGAAGTGAATGATTTAAAGAAATTACAGTCTATGGGTATTCCAGTGACATTCCACTTCGTACCAAGCGAAGCAGAAGAACCACTAGAAACATATATTAAATAATCAAGGGGGATAAGAAGTATGCAGGTTATTCAAGGAGTATTAATCGTATTATTATCAATGTGGATGGTTTTAGACCAGCAGGGTATTGTTATTACAACATGGTTCCCAATCATGGTTGCATTTTTTGCAGGATTGATTATGGGGGATATGAAGACTGCCATGATTATTGGTGGTACATTCCAGTTAATGAACTTAGGTGTTGCCAACATTGGTGGTTCATCAGTGCCTAACTGGTGTCTTGCAACAGTAGTTGGTATTTATGTTGCATGTAGAACTACAAATGATGTGGCTCAGGCAAAAGCAGTTGCCTTAGCAGTAGGTGTACCAGTTGGTATGCTTGGTATTCAGTTAGATGTATTCGCAAAGTTATTAAATACTTATGTAACACATGCAGCACAGAAAGCATGTAATGAAAAGAAGTTTGGTAAGATGAACAGAATTCTTTGGATTGGTCCTATGATCTTTGCTTTATCTACAGGTTTACCAACAGCTTTATGTGTATTATTTGGTGATGCAATCGTTAATGTTATCTTAAAATCAGTTCCAGTATGGTTCACAAATGGTCTATCTATCGCAGGAAATATGTTACCAGTTGTAGGTATCGCATTATTGTTACAGGTTATGCCTGCTAAGAAGTACTTATCAATGTTGATGATTGGTTTTGTCTTCTCAGCTTACTTAAATGTACCAATGTTAGGTGTATCTATTATTGGTTTAGCTATTGCTTACTATTTCTTTACAACACAGGTCAATAAAGCACCAGCAATCGCATCAACAGAAGGTGCAGTAATCGATGAAGGAGATGAATGGGATGAATAAAGAAACACAGACAACAGAAGTTGTTACAAAGAAAGATCTTACAAAAGCCGCAGTACGTTACATGTTTATGGCATGTAATACATATAACTATGAAAACCATCAGGGTCCAGCAGTTGTATTTGGATTAGAGAAGGTTTTAAGAAAGATTCATAAGAATAATGATGATGACTATGTTGCATCATTAAATAACCACTTTAAATATTTCAATACAACAACTTGGATGGCTAACATCTTACTTGGTGCAAGTGTTGCCATGGAAGAAAAAGATGGTGTTGAAGCATTAGATACAGTACAGAACTTTAAGACAGGTATGATGGGTCCTCTTGCAGGTATCGGTGATACTTTGATCTGGGTACTCTATCCAACAATCATGGGTTCTATTGCAGCTTATATGGGACTTGAAGGTAACCCTACAGGTGCACTTATCTGGATGTTACTTAACGTGATTTTCTTCTTCTTTAGAATTAAGTTATTCCATTTAGGCTATGATTCAGGTTTAAAGCTTATTACTACATTAGGTGATAAGTTATCAGTCTTCACAGAAGCAGCATCTATCATGGGTCTAACAGTTATTGGGGCATTAATCCCTTCAGTTGTTAAGATGTCATTAGGTCTTGTCTTTAAGTCAGGTAAAGTAAAACTTGCTATTCAGACAGGTGTCTTAGATAAGATCATGCCTGCTTTATTACCAGTTGCACTTACATTTATCGTTTATAAATTACTTGCATCTAAGAAACTTACTGTTATTCAGGTCATCTTCTTAATTATCATTCTTGCATTAGTTTGCTCATTCTTTGGAATTCTAGCTCTCTAATCAAAGTTTTCGGGGGAAAAGTCTATGAGAAAAATCGTTCTAGCCAGCCATCATTTACTTGCTGATGGTTTAAAAGATACAATCCAGTATCTTATGCCAACTTTAACTGATATCCAGTCAGTGAGTGCTTATATGGATAATGTACCTGTTGAAAAACAGTTAAAAGAAGCACTTGGAGAAATCAATGAAGATAATGAATACATCATCTTCACTGATATGCTTGGGGGTAGTGTGAATCAGGAAGCAGTCAAATATTTACAGTATCCTAATGTATATGTGATTACAGGGATGAATTTACCTATTGTATTAAGTGTCTGTTTATCATTAGCAAGCTGTGAAAAAGTGAATGAGGATGTCATTAGAAATGCGATTGATGATGCAAAGTCACAGATTGTTTATGTCAACGATGTTATGAAAAATATGGGGGTTGATGAAGATGATGAATAAAGATTGGTGGAAAAGCAGCGTTGTTTATCAGGTTTATCCACAAAGTTTTAATGATACCAACAATGATGGGGTTGGTGATTTAAAAGGTATTACTGAAAAACTTCCTTATTTATCTAAATTAGGTATTGATGTTATCTGGTTAAATCCTATCTATGAATCACCATTAGTAGATAATGGTTATGATATTGCGAACTATAGAAAGATCAATCCAATGTATGGCACAATGGAAGATTTTGATGAACTATTAGAAACAGCACATAGTATGAATATTAAGATTATTATGGACTTAGTTGTTAATCATACAAGTGATCAGCATGAATGGTTCTTAAAGTCTAAGTCTTCTAAGGATAATGAATATTCTGATTTCTATATCTGGAAAGATCCTAAGGAAGATGGCAGTGAACCAACAAACTGGGGTGCTACTTTTGGCGGTGCTGCATGGACTTATGTTCCTGAAAGAAAACAGTATTATCTACATTGTTTTGCGCCTGGACAACCTGATTTAAACTGGGAGAATCCTAAAGTGAGAGAAGCTGTTTATAATGAAATGAGATTCTGGTTAGATAAAGGTATTGATGGTTATAGAATGGATGTTATTTCTTTATTAAGTAAGAGACAGGACTTCCCAGATGCCTTACCAGGAGAATATGATTATGCAAAATCATATTATAAAGGAGCTTCTAATGGACCTCGTATTCATGAATTCTTACAGGAAATGAATAGAGAAGTCTTATCACACTATGATGTGATGACGGTAGGAGAAACAGCCAATACCAATGTTCAGCAGGGTAAGCTTTATACTGATCCTTCTAGACATGAATTAAACATGGTATTCCAGTTTGACCATATGCATTTAGATTATGGTGAATATGGAAAGTTCTCTGATGTAAAGTTTAAACTCAGTGATTTAAAGAAGAGCTTATCAACATGGATCAATGATTTAGGTGATGGATGGAATTCACTTTATTGGGATAACCATGACCAGCCTAGAAACGTGACTCGTTTTGGTGATGATGGAGTATATCGTGTAGAATCAGCTAAAATGTTAGCTACTCTTCTACATATGATGAAGGGCACACCTTATGTCTTCCAGGGGGATGAATTAGGTATGAAAGATGTACCTTTTACATCACTTGACCAATATAAAGATATTGAAACAGTCTTTATGTGTCAGAAGATGAAAGATAAAGGCGAAGATGAAGAAACAATTAAGAAATATGCTTATTTAAGTTCAAGAGATAATGCAAGAACACCATTCCCTTGGAATGGAGAAGAAGGTTCAGGCTTCTCTGATGCAAAGCCTTGGATTGATTATTCACCTGATAACAAGTTCATCAATGCAGAAGATGAATTAAAAGATCCAAATTCTGTCTTCTATTATTATCAGAAATTAATTCGTTTAAGAAAAGAAAATCCTATAATTGTTTATGGATCTTATAAACTATTAGACGAAGAAGATTCAGATATCTTCTCATATGAAAGAGAATATGAAGGTAAGAAGTTACTTGTAGTATGTTCTTTCGCAAAAGAGAAGGTAAGATATACATTGCCTGATGACTATAAGGATGCAGAAATTCTTATTGGAAATTATGAGAATATATTGAAAACAGATGATAAAAATATTATTCTAAACCCATATCAAGCAGTAGTTTATCTAACAAAGGGGTAATAAGATATGGACTTTGACACACAAGCAGGACTTATATATTCAACATTAAGTGATAACGAAAAAGATATGATTCAATATATCAGAAACCATAAAGCAGATGTTGTAGACATGCCTATTAATGAACTAGCGAAGGTTCTGCTTTCGTCAAAGAGTTCTGTATTACGCTTAGCCCAAAAGCTAGGCTATACAGGTTATTCAGAATTAAAGTATTCTTTAAAGAAGGATATAGTAAAGAAAGCAGTTGTTCCTACAGATCTGGTTGAAAAATTCAGGAAAGAAATTGATAAAACATTTGAATATGCTTCTCAAGTAAACTTTGCGTCATTAATCTCCGAAATCCATAAAGCACGACAAGTCATTTTATATGCAACAGGGTTTACTCAGAATAACTATACAAAACAGTTCTCTAGTGAGTTATTTATGTCAGGGCGTTCAAATTATATTGTATCTGGTGAAACTAATTTTGAAGTCATCTCACACTCCCTAACTAGTGATGATTTTGTCATTATTATTTCATTGTCAGGTAATACACCAGGTATCAGAACAACAGTAAATGCACTGAATATGAAGGATATACCTATTCTTTCTATAACTGAGCTAGGAAAGAATTTCCTTGTAGAAAATTCAGATTATCAGCTTTACTATAATACAACAGAATTTCCTCTTGAGGATGAACATATCATTTCTATGAATGCAGTAGGAATTGTTCTTACTATTCTTGCAAGAAAATATCAAGAATTCGCATTCTTTGATGAGTAAAGTCAGACTTAATGGTCTGGCTTTTTTGCGTGTTATAGACTTTACGAATATATATGTTAAATCAAGGTTAAATCTTATTCCGAAAAAATGAAAATAATTCATTTTTTCGGAATAAGAAGGTATAATATATATGGGTGAATGAAATGAAACTTTTAGAAAGAAACTATTTAACAAAAATTATTAATGTAATTGGAACTCCTGATATTAAAGTGATTACGGGTATTAGAAGATCTGGAAAATCATGTCTGTTACTACAATTTATGGAATATATAAATCAAACTGATAAAGACGCGAATATTATTTTTGTTGATTTCAATTCTTTAAGTGCAGAGCCGTATTTAGAATACCATGCATTAAATAATTATATAGAAGGTCAATATAAATCTAACAAGAATAATTATGTATGTATAGATGAAGTTCAAATGTGCAGTGGCTTTGAGAAAGTCATAAATAGTCTACATAGTAGTATGAAATATGATATTTATATTACTGGTTCGAATGCATTTCTATTAAGTAGTGATTTGGCTACTTTATTTACCGGTAGAACGTATGAAATAGAAATATTTCCTTTTTCTTATAAAGAATGTCTAAAATATTATGCTGGGCAGTATTCACTTGATAGATACGTGAGAGAAGGTGGAATGCCTGGAACTTTGCTTTATCGTGAAAAAGATGATAAGTATAAATACATACGAGATGTTTTTGAGACGCTTATTATAAGGGACATAACTAATAAATATTCGATGAGAAACAAAGAAGTTATTCATGATTTAGCGTACTTTATGATGGATAACATTAGTTCTTTGACATCAGCTAATAATATATCTAAATCATTAGCAAATGCTAATATTAAAATAACAGATAAGACTATAAAATTGTATATGCAATATTTGAAAGATTCATACTTGTTTTATAAAGTTAGAAGGTATGATATAAAAGGGAAAAAATATTTGGCAACAAATGATAAGTATTATTTGTCCGACCATTCTTTCAGATATGCTATTATAGGAACAAAAAACATGGACTATGGCAGAGTATATGAAAATATCGTTGCGATTGAATTGCTTAGAAGAGGGTATGAAGTTTATGTTGGTAAACTTTATAAAAAAGAAGTTGATTTTGTGGCTATAAAACAAAATGAGAAGATTTATTTTCAAGTAAGTGATGATATTTCGAATCAGAAAACTTTCGATAGAGAAGTTACTTCACTATTAGAAATACAAGATGCATATCCTAAAATCTTATTGGCTAACACACATCATGATGAATATCAGTATGAAGGTGTAAAAATAATTGATATTGAAGAATGGTTAAAATTGTAAATATAAATGATTTGAATGCAGATAAGATAATAAATAAACGTTTTACTTTATGCTTGTGAATCCTTCTAGCCTATGGGAGGCTGTAACGGGTAAATAACTAATTATAGTTTCAGAAACAGTAAAAGGCGGATCGAAGTCCTGCTGGTCATGAGTTTGAGGTGGATAAGGTAACTACTGATACAAGGGGCGTATATGCACGTAATAATATAAAACTAACAAATCATCACTGTGAGGGCTGTCCATTCAGATCAAGATGCACTAAATCCAGAATTGGAAGAAGCATAAACTACTGCAAGGAACTTGATGAGTTTCATAAGGAAGTAAGAAAAAATGTCACAAGCGAAGAAGGCAAGAAACTCATGTTCAAGAGAGATAATGAAGCAGAAGGAACTTTTGGTGATCTTAAGGAGAATATGGGTTATGACAGACTCTACAGAAGAGGATATGACAATGCTCAGATGGAGATCTACCTTGTTTCAATGGGGCATAATATCAGGAAATACCAGAAACTGAAGAAGAGAATCAAGGAAACAGAAGAAAACCAGATGAAACAGGTCAAGGAGATGCTCAGATTGTTTATCTGCTGATAAAATTTTTTTAGGAAATGGGCAGGTTCTTTTTAAGTGCGTCTGAAATATGAAAAGGTTATTCACCATGCAGTTAATGTGGACCCCGTGTCAAGGACATTAAATAAAAAGGCGCTTAAAAATGATTAGAAATAAAGATATCCTCTAGGTGTAAATTAACCAGGAGGATATTTTTATGTGTAAACTATATAAATATGTAATTATTAAAGATGGAGTTTTATGTGTATTGGAAACAGATAGAATGAAGGAAGTCATAAGAAATGAACTTGGTGTATTTGACTACCGTGATTATATATTTGATGATGATCCATCAGTCTATCTTCTTGTAAAGGATTTAAGTGTATATGATACTGATCATACTATTGTTTACAGATCTTTTCCAGATGATGCTGACGGTTATTTTAATGGCACTGTTATATTCACTAAGATGGATGATTTTGGCTTTGCATCATTAAGCAATAATGATATAGATATAATCAGAAGTCATCTATGCAGATTATCTGATGGACTGTTTGAAATGAGTTATTCTTGGAAGAATAGCTACTAATTTCTCGAGCGTTGAGTTTCTATCAAGATTATTTCTTACCTGTCTGAATTTTTCCTTATACTCATCAGGCTCCTTTGCGACATGGTTGAGTGGGTACTCACCAGTTATATAATATTCTAAGTATTCATTTGGTGAAAGCTTGGCCAGATTGTACTGATAACGATCATTGTTGTAATAAACCATATAGGAATCTATTATTTCCTTTAGTTCTTCGTATGAGCAGGCATTCTCTGTATATCTGCCTATCTCATCTTTCATATGTCCGAAGAAGGATTCCTGGGGAGCGTTGTCCCAGCAGTTTCCTCTTCTTGACATTGACTGTCTGATTTCCAGGCTCTTGAGTAAGTCAATAAACTTAAAACTTGTATAATGCACACCCTGATCACTATGTATCAGAGCATCAGTATGAATATTACGCTTATGTTTACTGTAAAGCTGATTGAATGTCTCCAGGACAAAGTCTACTTCTAAAGACGGTGATAATACATATGAAAGAATCTGCTTTGTGAAGCCATCCTTTACCACCGATAGATATGCTTTAGATCTTTTATGACCGTAGAATAGATAAGTAATGTCTGTTTCAAGCACATATCCAGGGCCATACTCCTCGAAATGTCTGTTTAGAATATTATCTGCATAATTTGATGTTTTCATTGCCTTAGCCATTCTTCTTGCAGGATTGGCTTTTCTTATCGGACAGAATAGCCCGTATTTCTTCATCAGTCTTGAAATCTTTTTATGATTCATCACAATGCCCATGTGAAGAAGACGCATATGAATACCACGTCTGCCTTTGTCATATCCTTTGAATTTGTATGCTTCTAAAATCAGTTCAAAATCCTTACGGTCTTGTTCTTCTTTTTCGCTTATGGAACTTTTTCGTTTCTTCCATGAATAGAACCCACTTCTTGAAACACCTGCAATATCGCATAACGCTGTGACACTCAGTTTATTTCTAGGTGATTCAAGAGTTCTATCTATCAGTTTATATTTTTCTCTTATTGTTTGTCCTTCTGCAGTTTTGAGATTTGCTTTCTGTTGATAAATCTCACTCTTTTTAAAAAATCGTTCTCCTGTTGGAGAATTTTATTTTTCTGCTTAAGCCTTTCTAGCTGTTCCTCAATGGTAAGATTTTTTGTAGAAGGTCTTCCGGATTTTGTGCCTCTGGTATCCTTGAATCCTTCTTCTCTTGCTGCTTCTTTCCTTACACGATTTGTGAACTTGAGAGTTCGACTAGACCCTAACATATGAGGATCAAATCCATACTTTCTAAATATGTTTCCAGGCATCATGCCATTCTGTAAATCAATCCAGAAGAGTTCTTTGAATTCTTCTGAATAGGTTATGCTTTTGATAGATACTTTCTTTACATATGGATTCTTTTCGAGTTCCTTTACTTGTTCATCACTAAAATAATTTACTCCCATAATAACACCACCATTCGATAATCATTATACTACGCAAAATAAAAACCCTGTAAAACAGGGTCACGAAATAAATATCCTTTTTTTATCGTGTCCTTTTTACAGGGTCCATTTTA
>NZ_QTUM01000013.1:442-42198 GCF_003435615.1 Catenibacterium sp. AM22-6LB | reverse complement strand
GCTTGCCCGGTGGTGTGAGAGGACGAAAATAATTTTAATTATTTTCTCCTACTCGATTGCATAAAAAAAAGAAATAGACAAATGCCTATTTCTTGATTTCTTTATAGCTGATTGCGAAAGGTCCAGTTTTAGTAACGATTGTTATTGTATCGCCTTTCTTATACTCTTTAAATTCTTTTGCGGTAGCACGATAAGTAAATTTCTTTTTACCTGTTTTTACATTGAAATGATATACTTGTGAGAACTTAGTTGTATAATGTTCTGTTTTAGTAATAATACATTCATCTGTATTAGTTACCTTTGCAAGAGGATCATTGATCCAGCATAATGCAAGTGGAATAAAGATAATTAGGAAGCATGTAAATAATGCATCTCTAGGTAATCCAGCTTTTTCACCAATCCAGCGATAGAATACAAAGATAATTAAGAATACAATAATTGCTGCATAAATAAGAGGTCTTGTATTTTCCATTGCATATTTAGTAAATAGAATTAACCATCCTGTAATAGTAGGGATAATAAAGTTACCGAAGAACAATCCATATAATTCTTTGATTGCTGGCTGATTTCCTTCGGCAGTTAGACCTAAATAGTAAATACCTGCAAGCACTGGGATAACGATAGAAATTAATCCACCCACAACAAGAGAATCAAGTGCACCAATCATACCAGCCACTAATGACACTAACTGGATAAGTGTTAATACAAGCATTACTGGTTTAGTAACTGATACAGAAGGCATACGACTAGGTGCTTCCTTTGTACCTTCAATATCTTCATAAGGGATCTTATGATCAGTACATTCTTCAACTAATTCAGCTAAATCAGCCACTTCAAATTCTAATGAAGAAAGCTGTGCAATCACACCTTCTTCAGAATAAATAGTAAGTGTCTTACCATCATCTACTAGTTTAGTAATGTCTTCATAAGCATACTTCTTTTCATTATTACCTTCTTTAAAAGTAATATCATCTTCAGTCATCATATAAGAGAAAGTCTTCTTCTTGTTCACCTTTAAAGTGATATAAATCATAAGTAGAAGCCCGATGACACCAAGCCCTGTAATCACATAATAACCGTCGTTTGCTTCTATAAAGCCAAGAACTAACATGATAATACCAAATACAGGACAAAGAAACTTCATTGTACTAATATGAAATAGTAAACTATCCTTATATGTTACGTCTCTATTCATTTGTTTACCTCAACTCCTTACGTATACAGTATATATTACATTAATTTTAGATGTAAACACAAGCGATAGTTGATAAATTATAGCCTTATTAAGGTGATTTATGGTAAAATAAATCTATATGGAGGTAAAAATATGAAAACTCTTACAGTTGCAGTGCCTTGTTATAATTCACAAGATTATATGAGACATGCTATTGAACCATTATTAATATGTGAAAATGATATTGAAATCTTAATCATTGATGATGGTTCTAAGGATCAGACAGGAGAAATAGGAGATTTATTAGAGGAAGAATATCCTGCAACAATCAGATGTATACATCAGGAAAATGGTGGACATGGTGAAGCAGTGAATACTGGTTTAAAGAATGCAACCGGACGCTTTTTTAAAGTGTTAGACAGTGATGACTGGTTTGATGAAGCATCTTTAGTTAAAGTGATTCAGACATTAAAGAAACTTGGTAATGATGTTGATATGATGATTTGTAACTATGTCTATGATAAACCATCAAAGAATACACAGAAACCTATTCGTTATACAAATGCATTCCCTGAAAATAAGATTTTTAGATGGTATGATGTGAAATATTTCTATCCATCACAGAACCTATTAATGCATTCAATTATCTATCGTACAGAAGTATTACGTGCAAGTGGTCTTGTACTTCCTAAACATACATTCTATGTAGATAACTTATTTGTGTATGAACCTATTCCATTTGTTCAGACTATGTATTATCTAAATGTTGATTTATATCACTATTTCATTGGTCGTGATGATCAGTCAGTGAATGAAACAGTGATGATTGGACGTATTGATCAGCAGATCAGAGTGAATAAACGTATGATTGATGCGATTGATATTGATAAGCTTAAATCACGTAAGATGAGAAAATACTTAATCAAGTATCTATCTATGATTACTACAGTAACTACAGTACTCTGCGTAAAGAGTGGTACAGAAGAAAACTTACAGAAACGTAATGATTTATGGGCTTATATGAAGGATACAAAGCCTGCCGTTTATAAGGAAGTAAAGAAGACTGCATTAGGTCTTGCTATGCAATTAAATGATCCACTAGGACGTAAACTAATCGTTGGTGGATATAAACTTGCACAGAAACTATTTGGTTTCAATTAACAGTGATTCTATCACTGTTTTTTTATGTTGACTATTACCTACCGAATCGATAGAATGAAATTTGGGTGATTAAATGATTAAGAAATTCATAAAGACTCATGAACATGCATGGGTTCTTGTCTATTTTGTATTTTATATGCCTTGGTACTTTGGCTTACAACAAAGAGATATTAGTCATTTCTTTGATATGTATGTAGGATTAGATCATATCATACCATTTGTACCAGCATTTATTATTCCTTATATCTATTGGTTTTTATTTGTTGCAGGAACTTTGTTATTTTTGTTTTTTTATGATGCAGATGAATTCTATCGTGGCTTTTCATTTTTAGCTTGTGGTATGACCATTTCACTCATCATATTCACAATCTTCCCGACAACATTCTGTCATCGTCCAGAAGTACTTACAGGCAATGCCTTTGAACAGTTCTGGTTAAGATTCATTTATGGGGCAGATAAACCAACCAATGTATTTCCAAGTATTCATGTATTTAATTCAATAGGATGTGCGATTGCACTCATTAAATCAAAGAAATTCAAAGACAATAAACCAATGCATATATTTGCGATTATCTCAGCAGTACTTATTACATTATCTACAATGTTCATCAAACAGCATTCATGTATGGATGCTGTAGCAGCAAGTATAATCGCATATGTGCTCTATCAGCTCATTTATAAGAGAGAACATCCACGTTTACGTCAATTTGTATATTCTAAGTTTCCTAATAAAGGCTAAAGGTGTCAGTAAAATGACACCTTTTTAATCGCAATAATTCATAAAATAATAATGTTTTGCGGTTTAAAACCGCAAAACCATTGTGATAATGATAGTTTTGCGATAAAATTTATATGAAAGAGGTGATTGTATGATAGAGAGACCATTATATTTAGATAAAATCATGCCTTTTGTAGATACTCCATTTGTGAAAATATTGACTGGAGTTCGACGTTGTGGTAAATCAACAATTCTGAAGATGATTATTAAAAAACTAAGAGAAGAGAAGCATGTGGATGATGAACAGATTCTTAGTTATCGCTTTGATTCTATGGAATATGAAGATATGACTACAAAAGAATTGTATCTGGAATTGAAGTCAAAAATAATACAATCAAAAAAGACATACTTATTCTTAGATGAGATACAAGAAATTGAAGGATGGGAAAAAGTAGTGAATACTCTTGCTTCAGACTTTGATGTAGATATCTATATTACAGGATCCAATTCAAGAATGATGTCTTCGGAGATATCCACATATCTAACGGGAAGATATATTACTTTTCATATTTATACTTTGTCATTTGAAGAATATCTTATGTTCAAGAAAAGCTATACGACTCTTAAGGATTTGAAACAGGAATTTAGCCAATACGTACGATTGGGTGGATTCCCTGCAACTCATTTACAGGATTATTCTCAGGATGAAGTTTATACGATTGTGAAGGACATTTATAATTCTACGATCTTTTCTGATATAGTACGAAGAAATCAGGTCAAGAAGATAGACCAGCTAGAAAGAGTTGTAAAATATACTTTTAATAATATTGGGAATACATTTTCTGCAAAATCGATTTCTAATTATTTTAAATCAGAACAGAGAAAGATTGACAATGAAACAGTTTATAGCTATTTAGAGAAATTACAGAAAGCCTATATTCTTCATAAGTGTTCTCGATATGATTTGCAGGGAAAAGATATATTAAAAACACAGGAGAAATTCTATCTTGCGGATGTTTCTTTGCGTTATTCTGTGTTAGGTTATACTGTAGATAGTGTCGCAGCATCTTTAGAAAATATTGTATATCTAGAACTTAAAAGAAGAGGCTATGATGTTTATATTGGTAAGATAAAAGATAAAGAGATTGATTTTGTTGCAACAAAACAAAATGAAAAAATCTATGTTCAGGTAACACAGGAAATAAAGTCTGAAAAAACACAGAAAAGGGAATATGAACAGCTTTTAGAAATCAGAGATAATTATCCTAAGTATGTTGTGATGGCAGATAATTTTGCGGGTGGTAACTATGAAGGAATAAAAACAATGAACATAGTGGATTTCTTATTAAGTAAAGAGTATTAGAAATGAGTTGAGAGACTCATTTTTTTGCGCATGTAAAAAGACAATATAGAAAAAGTACTATATTGCCTATTACTGATTAAATATGAATAACTCTCTCACAAAGCTTCGCAACATCTAGGTCATGAGTCACAATCACTACAGTGGCACCATTATGATGATATTCCAATAATAGGTTCATCATCATTTTTGTATTTGTTTCATCAAGTGAACCGGTAGGTTCGTCACATAACACAATCTTCGGCTTTTTAAGAAGCAACTTACAAAATGCGATACGCTGAGCTTCTCCACCAGATAAAGAATATATTTTTCTATTCTCATATCCTTCTAGCCCAACAGTAGTGAGTGCTTGTTTTACTGCATTCAATTTTTCTTTCTTATTGAGTTTTGAATACTTCAATACAATATCAAGATTCTCTTTGACGGTATAATCATCTATTAGTGCATTGTTTTGAAACATATAGCCTATATCATATCTCATAAGTAATAATGCATCTTTCTTATTTGAAATTGAATGATGATTAATGATAATTTCTCCCTCTTCTATCTCTTCCAATAACCCCATGATATTAAGTAATGTAGATTTACCAGAACCGCTATTTCCTACAATTGCGACAAGTTCATTTTTTTCTATAGTGAGATTAAAATGATCAAAGATTATTTTTGTATCATAATGTTTTGTTATGTTTTTTAATTCAATCATTTAAAAAGTTCCTTTCAATAGATGAATGATATTCTTTCTCTCAAATTTCTTTATGGAAAGTACATAAGTCATACCCCATAGAGTCATAAGAATCAAATGAATAATAAGAGTGTAGATGAAATAAGAATGACATAATAAAGAAATTAAGAATGTAGATATAAATAAAACAACTGTTGATTTCACAAAATAGAAATACTTGCTAAGAGGTGTATAACCTTCCATTGTCTCTATCGCAAGAAGTGATGCATGATACTGGATGAATATATGAATATTCTGGTAAATCATTAATATCATTAAACTGACTAATGCGACAGAAATCATAATAACCGCAATAAAGAGTGTTTGTTCTTGATGATTTAAAAGAGACATTTCATCATATGCGGTAATGATTTTAGAAGCATATTGATTTAAACTATATTTTTTTAAAATGGACTGAATTCTTTTTTGAGAGCCTTTGATCTTATAAGGATTATATTTATATCCTAGAATGACATCATAATCTTCAGGTAATCCATTTTCATTTGTAAGAACCTGTACAACAGGATTTGTAATACTATTTGAATAATCAGATACGATTAAAGAGTTATAAGTAAAGAATTTCTGATTGTCTTTATAATAGATAATCTTAATACCATGCGGTGTATCAAACATAGCCTGAGTCATCTTATATATCTTCTTTTTTGAATAGTTTTGAGGTGCTAAGACTACTCTTTTCTTTTCATCTTCACTGATGTGAATAGTATGGCCATGTATATCTTGAATCACTTGTTTCTTTAGATAGTTTGTATTGACATAGGCCATACTTGTATTTGTATATGTTTCTTTATCAAATTCATTAAAGTCTGCATAGAGACTACCAAGATGATTGAATTCTTGATAAAGTTCTTTTTGTTTGTTTAAAAAATTCTGACTACTAAACAAGTCACTATTCTCTACATTGGAGACTTCACTCAAGATAGAATAATGTTTCATTGTATTCCACTCATTATGATTATTCATTCTACTTAATAGCGAATAACCAGTCTCTATTCCAATAGATGAGAGAAATAGAATAACTAAAATCATCATGAATAAGACAGCTTGATTGAAATAAATGATTGTTTTAGATGGACCTTTGTTTTTGAGGAAGTCTATTGCTTTCACATCTTTAAAGTGATTGATCATAAGAACACATATACTCAAAGTGAGTAATAGAAATAAGAATAAAATCAAGAAATGATCAATTAAAAATTGAATGACAGATTGATTTATATGTCTGCATACTAGTAATGTAAGGACAAAGAATCCTATGAAAGTAATAAGAAATTGTGATTGTATAATGGGACATATATAATCATACCCAATAGAAAATAAACTATATCCTTCCAGTCTCTTGATGCTGAAAAGTTTATAATTCTGCAGTAAGTCATAAATAATAACCAACACAAGAATGAAATAGAAAGCAGCTAAACAAATGATAATCCATATCATATAATCTACCTGTCCGCTTGAGTCATTGAGGTCTTTTATAGATATATGTAATGTTGCATTCATCTCATTCTTAAATTGATTGAAAGACTGTTCATTTGGAAAGGTAACATATACTTCTCCCTCTAGCTGGTATCCATCACTCAATAGTTTATCTAGCGTATAAGTATTAAAAGTGAATGTATGATCAAACATAGGGGTAGACTTTAAATATTGATTCTTATCATAAGTAGGATAAACATATTTCTTGTAATGGTTATCCTTATTCTTCGTGATAAACAAATTACCCTGATATTTATCTAAACAATTCTTTACAGTATGCAATATTTGAGTTGAATCATTATTCATAATATCATGAGGAATTTGAATAGAATAAAAGCCAGGTAATCCTTTTTCTGCATATACAATATGATTAAAGTATTCATGGCTTGTGAGTGTATAGCTTACAGAAAAGAAGTTACATGTAAGGATACAAAAGATGATAATAATAGCTTTTTTCATAGTAATCTCTCTTTCACATGCACTCTAACATAATAAAAACTGCACTTACATTTAATTGTTGTAAAGTGCAGTTTGTTGTTGTTTAGTGAATCACATCAAAGAGTATGATGTCATTCACTAAACATTGGTCTGTTTGCTGGTATTGATTGATTCCATGATATTCATCTACAATCTCATTAATGATTGTGAGTCCAATACCATGATTATTTTTATTTTCTTTACTTGTATAGCCTTCTTTAAGAGTGACAGGCTGATCAATTGAGTTCTTTATTTGTATATATAGATTATTGTTTTTATTTTTTAAAGAGATAGAAACGTTTTTATCTGTTGTTTTAGAAGATGCTTCAAAGCTATTTTTAAATAGATTATATATTAACGATGATAGCTTTGAATCATTCATTGTGATAGTTCCTAGTACTTGATCATCTATATGACTATGGACTTGAGGATATTCCTCTTTGAAATACTGATAAAGCATATTAATAATATGATTTTGTGAATCATTATTGGTCTTATATAGATGATGACTGAGAATATCTAAATAAGGAAGCAGTTGATCTTGTTGATTTAAATAATAGTCCTTAATCATGAGAATCTGTTTATTGTAATCATGCTTGAATTTTCTAAGTTCCTGATATTTATGTGTATAAGAAGAAAGATATGACTGCTGCAGCTGGATGATTGTTTCTAGATTCTGCTTTGATATATCTTCTTTTTTCTTTTCATAATTCATTTTCAAACAGAAATATAGTAAGAGCATCAATAATAGTGATGTAATGAGAAATAAAATGATATTCCATTTTATACTCTTATTCATAGAAATGTAGAGATTAGTCAATAAGACAAGCTGTGCTGATAATAATATACAGACAGAAGATAGAATAATCAAAATAGAGTTATTAATGATTAAATGATTTCGCTTTGTGATAAAACAAAGGAGAGTTATAAGAATCAATGACACAAGTGCACTGATGAATGATAAGTGATTGATATCGTAGAATGACAAGAACGAATTGATACATATTTGAAAGAATACCATGACAATATAAGAAGAAATAAATTCTTTGATAGATTCCAAGGATAAATCAAAAATAAAAATATAAGCAAGAAACATAAAGACGATATTGATGATAGAGGGATTGATTTCTTTCTTTAATACAATTACAACTAATGAAGCTAAGAAACAAATTATTCCCTTAACACAATGATGTTTATTGAACTCTTTATTGAATAATAAATAACTGATCATCAAAACATTCAACATGAGTAGTATTTGTTCGCAAAATGAAATCATAGTGTACTCCTTATATAATCATAATAGCTTTGTTGGATGTCTTTTAGTTTGCCTCTACTGATTTTGATTATTTCTGAAGTTGTGAGTGTAAGTTCTAAGTGATTGATATCTTTCAAATAATCAAAGTTAATAATGTATGACTTGTGAACACGATAGAAAGGGAAGTGAAGTTCTTTCTCCATATCTTTTAATGATTTGCGAATGAGATAATCTTTACTGTATGTATGGATTATTGTGTAAACATTATCTGCCTTTAAGTAGATGATTTCTTTATAATCAATCATCTGATTATCTAGATAGATACAATCTGTCTTTGATATTTGAATGAGATATTTTTCTAAGTCCTGTGACAAGGTATGACTATTTTTTAATAAATAAGCAATTACATGATTACCAAATGCTTCTATCATTCTATCCTGATATGAAGAGAGAAAGATAATAGGAGTATGAACTTCTAATGAGTTCTTAGTTAAAATACCATCTCCATCATTCATTTCTATATCTAGTATAATAAGAGAAAATGTATCTTTGTTGTTGAGTAGTTCATTACCAGAAAAGAAGTGAGATACTGTAAAAGGTATAGGGTATTTGAATAATATAGAAGTAATCATTTCTTCTAACTTTTGATGAATCGATTGATCATCATCTACAATTGCAATATGAAACATAACATCCTCCCTGTTTAGAGAGATAATAAAAAATATATTATATTTTGTCAATGACAGTATCTATTCCCTAAGATGATTAGGATTTATTATTACATTGTTTGACCATCAAATGATAAATCCTTATAATAGGGAAAAAGGAGTGGGGAGAATGGCGAAAACTATTGTTGGTGCAGTATTAGAAAATGATCCAGCATCACGTAACTGGTTCAATGTAATATTGAACTATCCAGGTGTACATGCTATCTTTTTTTATCGCATCAATCATTTCTTATGGACAAAATGTCATATGAAATTAATTGCACGTTTCCTGTCACAAGTAGCACGCTTTTTTACAGGAATTGAAATACATCCAGGTGCAACGATTGGTAAACGATTATTTATTGACCATGGTATGGGAGTTGTAATTGGGGAAACAACCATTATTGGTGATGATTGTTTATTATATCAAGGTGTGACTCTTGGAGGGGTAGGTACAGGAGAACATACATGTAAAAGACATCCAACCTTACACAATAATGTAATGATTTCAGCTGGTGCAAAAATCATTGGAGATATTACTATTGGAGATAATAGTATTGTAGGTGCGAATTCAGTTGTATTGAAAGATGTACCACCTAACTGTACAGTAGTAGGTGTTCCTGGTATGATTGTGAAAGAGAATGGTGTCAAAGTACATCGCGAATTATAAAAAGGGGCATAAGCCCCTATATAAGTGTCTCAGTAGCTCAGCTGGATAGAGCATTCGCCTCCTAAGGTTGCGTTACAACGGCCACCTCAAAAAAAACTAAATAAGGGATTGCAGTTCGACTTTGATCGGGCTATAATCATATATCAGACACGTCCATATAGCTCAGCTGGATAGAGCACACGCCTCCTAAGCGTGGGGTCGGAGGTTCAAATCCTCTTATGGACGCCAGTGAACAACGCCGAAAGCCTTTGTTTTCAAGGGTTTTCGGCTTTTCTTATATAAAAAGCTACGAAAAAGCTCTTTCACTGTATGAGATAAAATTCTACTCCAAAATTTGATTTTTGACAACCCCTCCAGAATCGAACGGTTGTTATAAGACAAAATCGCCAGCTAATTTTTAGCAGAAAACGGGCTGTTCTTGCTAATGAAAATGCCCTTCCTGCTAATCAGCCCCAAAATCGTGCCAAAAATCCAGCTAATCAAAAAAGGCGGATGTTTTGAATACCATGCAGTTATAGCAGATAAAATTAAATATCGTTATGTACATAGAGCGTCTATTTGCCCCGCATTGGGGATGGATAGGCGCTCTTTTTTTATGCCCAAACCCATGGGCAAATACAAGAGATTGGAGGTGTTTTATTTGAGCAAGCCTGTTTATACCGCAGACAAGCCGAGCGACTGTCATTACTGCTACTTCTGGACGAATGGCAGAAAGGGCTGCCGTCTGGGTAGAAATAATTGCTACTACTTAATCTCTTTGCCGCCGAAACCCAAGTCGGAATGTGATGGCTGTCCCTATGGGCGAGATCACCCGTGCATTGGTTGGTGTACGAAGAAGGTTATGCGTGAAGTGGGGCTTCGTTGATATGGATGTGTATGAACAGGAATACCGCTTCTACTATTTTGCCCGATGTCCTTACGAAAAGACGGATACGACTTTCCGCAGCATTCCGCTGACAACAGAAAGTTTTCCGCAGAAAGAAGGTGGTGAAGCCGTGTGAGTTTTGATTATTTTTACGGTCAGCAATCCGATCTATTCACATTCTATCGAGTTCCGAAGGTGTTGTTCACGAACGAGAGGTTCTGGAATATTTCTGCCGATGCCAAGATGCTGTATGGCATTTTGCTTGACCGCATGAGCCTGTCTGCCAAGAATGGTTGGATAGATAAAAACGGTAGAGTGTATATCATTTTTACAATCGACGAAGCGAAGATGGCTCTGAACTGTGCTGAACAAAAGGCTATCAAGCTGCTCAGTGAACTTGAGAAGAAAGCAGGATTGATTGAACGTAAGCGCCAGGGTTTGGGAAAGCCCAACCTGATCTATGTGAAGAACTTTATCTCTGCTGTGGATTCACAACTCTTGAATTGTGAAAATCACAATTCTGGAACAATGGAAATCACAACTCAAGAACTTCCGAAATCACAATGTAATAATACTGATATTAAAAATACTGAATTTAGTGATACTGATTCTATCTTTCCTTCCGGAAATGGTGGAATGATGGACGAGAATGACCGGTATCAAGAATACTTTGATTATTTCTCGGATCAGCTCAGTATGGATTTGTTGAAGAAGGATTACCCTTACGATTCCGAAATGCTGGATAACATTCTGGAGTTGATCGTTGAAACAGTTTGCACGAAGCGACCGTTGATTCGCATTGGTGCAGAGGAGCGTCCGGCAGAAATTGTCCGCAGTCGGTTTATGAAACTGAATGCCGAACACATTCGATATGTTATGGACTGCTTCAAGGAGAACACCACAAAGATTAGAAATATCCGTCAGTATATGCTGACTACGATATACAATGCGCCGACGACAATAGACACCTACTACGATGCTCTTGTTCGGCACGATATGTCACACGGATATTTGGAAGGAGGATTTAAGAAATTGAAAATGAAGCGAGAGGAAGGAGAGTGACGATAAATGTCGAAAAAAGCAACCATCATTGCGGTGGTCAATCAGAAAGGAGGCACTGGAAAGACCACCACCACCGAGAATCTGGGCGTTGGCTTGGCTCTTGAAGGAAAAAAGGTGCTTCTGGTAGACACCGATCCCCAGGCTTCCCTGACGGTCAGTTTGGGCAATCCCTGCCCGGATGATCTGTCTCCGACACTTTCCGATCTGATGGGAAAGATTATGATGGAAAACCCTATTACTCCCGATGAAGGGATTCTTCATCATCCGGAGGGCGTTGATTTGGTGCCGTCCAACATCGAACTCTCAGGTATGGAGGTAGCACTGGTCAATGCCATGAGCCGGGAAACCATTCTCCGGCAATACCTGGATACAGTCAAACAGAATTATGATTACATTCTTCTTGACTGTATGCCGTCTTTGGGTATGCTGACCGTCAATGCGTTGGCAGCTGCCGACAATGTGCTGATACCGGTTCAGGCAGCATACCTTCCTGCAAAGGGTCTGGAACAGCTGCTTGGAACCATCAACAAGGTCAAGAGGCAAATCAACCCGAAACTGAGGATTGAAGGGATTCTTCTGACGATGGTGGACAGCCGCACCAACTACTCCAAAGACATCAGCAATCTGATTCGGGAGAGCTACGGCGGAAAGCTGAAGGTTTACAAGACCGACATTCCCCGCTCTGTCCGTGCAGAGGAAATCAGCGCAGAGGGAACCAGTATCTTCAAGCATGATCCCAAAGGCAAAGTTGCCGAAGCCTATAAAATTCTGACGAAGGAGGTGTTAAACAATGCAGAAAAAAGGCGCAAACATCAGCTTGAAGGGGTACGATGATATTTTCTCCACCGATCAATCCAGAGCTGAAGCCCAGCAGGAGCGTGTGCAGGAAATTCCGCTTTCTGAGCTACACCCCTTTGAGGGACACCCCTTCCGTGTGGTTGATGATGAAGAAATGATGAAAACGGCAGAGAGCGTCCGAGATTTCGGAGTTCTCACTCCTGCGATTGTCCGTCCTGACCCCGACGGTGGTTATGAAATCGTTTCTGGTCACAGGCGGCACCGGGCAT
Source organism: Catenibacterium sp. AM22-6LB (assembly GCF_003435615.1). Taxonomy (NCBI): domain Bacteria; kingdom Bacillati; phylum Bacillota; class Erysipelotrichia; order Erysipelotrichales; family Coprobacillaceae; genus Catenibacterium; species Catenibacterium sp. AM22-6LB. Next base: position 29,470 of record NZ_QTUM01000013.1, on the reverse strand, counting down.
CGGAGCTTGCGGGTAAGGAAACCATGCCTGCGATTGTTCGTGACCTGGACGATGATGCAGCCATTATTTTGATGGTTGATGCGAATTTGCAGAGGGAGAGTATCCTGCCGAGTGAAAGAGCATTTGCTTATAAGATGAAGCTGGATGCGATTAAACATCAAGGTCAACGCACCGATTTAACTTCATCCCAAGTTGGGATGAAGTTGCAGGCAATGGATATAGTCGGTCAGGAGGCAGGAGAAAGCAGAAATCAGGTACACCGTTATATCCGTCAGACCGAACTGATTCCGGAACTGCTGGATATGGTAGATACGGGTCAGATCAAATTCAATCCTGCGGTGGAGCTTTCCTATCTGGCAAGTGAAGAACAGAAGGATTTTCTTTCTGCAATGGATTATGCTCAAGCAGCTCCTTCCCTTTCGCAAGCACAGCGAATTAAAAAGCTCGCACAGGAGGGCGAGTGTACGCTGGATGCGATGTGCGAGATTATGAATGAAATCAAGAAGGGAGAGCTGGACAGAGTAACCTTCAAAACGGATTCGTTGCGAAAATACTTCCCGAAGTCCTATACCAACAAGCAGATGGAGGATAAAATCATTCAGCTTTTGGAGCAATGGCAGAAAAAAAGAGAAAAATCAATGGAAAGGTAAGGTAAAAAATGTTTACACCCAAAAACATTCAGGGCGCTTTGGAAGAACTCTACGACCTTTGCGATCCTGATTATATGGTAGATATGCTCGTAAACTACAGTGAGGAGTTCGATGATATTTCTCCTGCGCTTCTGGCAAAGTCGTTTCAGAAAAATGCCGAGATGATTAGCGAGTATCGAGTATTGTCCTCTGCTGGTGAGGGTATCGACTATCAGGGAAAGGTACTTCTGAACAGCAGAGCCGTGCGGCTTCTGTCCTATGTAGAAGATATGAGCGGCGATGAAAAAGTTCGCACGATTCAGAGCAAGGAGCTGTGGTTAGCAGAAGATATGACATTCTATGTGGTGTCCTGTATGTCTACGATCACGATGGACAAGGAAGAAGCCATTTGTCTTAACGAACACCGCAGCGTGGTTACTACGGTGGAATGCGAGGACGATATTTTCTTCGACATGGGTTCCCTGATTTGCGAACTGGACGATATTTGCTTGTTCGAGCTTTTAGCCGATGTGGATGCGACTATTTATGAACTGTAACAGGTTCATGGATGGTCGCTTTTCTTATTTCCAAAGAAACGGAGGTATCGAAACTTGAAAGAATACGATGTGAAGATCACCGAAACCTTGGAGAAAACGGTTACGGTGCAAGCAGAATCTCACGATGCGGCAGAGGAACAGGTTAGAGCCGCTTATTACAATTCGGAGTACATTCTGGACTCCGAAAACTTTACCGGTGTTGCGTTCGGCACGACCGAGGAACGGGAGGTTCAGAAAGAACAGGCAGATACCATGAATGTGTTGCTGGTAAAGCCGTTCATGTATCCGCAGGCTGTGCAGATCGGCTGTGAGCTGGAGGATTTGCAGAAAGCCGTAGGTGGCGATATTGAGGCAACTTATCCGTTCAATGAGCCGGTTGCACTGGTGATGCACGACGAAGGTAAACTCGTAGGCAAAGAACTGAACCGTGCGCTGCGTGATGATGACGGCGATATTTATGACATTATCGCCGGTGATTTTCTGGTTGTGGGATTGGGCGAGGATGATTTTTGTTCTCTGTCCCCGGAACTGATGAAGCAGTTTGAGGAACACTTTCATCAGCCTGAGACTTTTGTACGCATGGGGCGCAGCATTATGGCGCTTCCCCTGCCGGATGACATGGTGAAGAAAGAAGATGCACCTGTCAAAGCTGATTCGGTTCCCCACAAAAGTAACCCTGACCGAGATGTTCTGTAAGGAGGTTCTTATGCAAAGAAATTCGACGATTGGAGAGCTGATGGAGCGAAAGCGGATTCAGGATGGTGCCAAGGAGTACCAGGGACATACCTATATGGACTTGGCACGATTTGATGACGCCACCAAGCACATGATTATTTTCGATGTGCTGACCGATGAATCGCCTGTCGGTTGGAAAGGCGAAAGAAATCGCCTGTATTTGAGCGATGTGGGTTATCAGAAGGCTCTGGATAACCAGAAAGCTGGCAATATCAAGATTATCAGCCATGCCGCAGTTGCCAAGGGCAATCTGTATTACGACCACAGAGATATGGCACGATAATCTGTTCACTCTACTGCTTGCAGGAGGTGATGAATCATGCAGGAAGAAGTTGAAAACAGAACAGTAAACCTGGCGATCAGCACAACCAAGCTGACGGGGCGCACTATCATTGCCGGTATCCGCAAGTATTTGCAGCACCGGGAAAAAGTGAAGATGAAAAAGGCACGAGACCCTGCCGTTCATGGAAAGCAATCCGTGAAACAGCTTTTGGGACAGAATCAGGGTGCTACGAATGTTGAGATCGACAAAGAGAGTATCCGTGATTTTGAAAAGCTCGCCAAGAAGTATGGCGTGGACTTTGCCGTAAGAAAAGATAAGTCCGTTGATCCTCCCCGGTTTCTTGTTTTTGTCCGTTCTAAAGATGCAGATGCTTTGGATGCAATCTGCAAGGAACATCAGGCAAGGGCATTAACCAAGAATGAAAAGCCGAGCGTTCTGGCGCAGCTGAAGAAGTTCAAGGAAATTGTCGCAGCGATTCCGAAGAAGGTTCGAGAGAAGAAACAGGAGCGTGATCTGTGATGGATAAGAGAAAAATGAAAAAGCTCCTGATTCTGAATTTACCGTATTTTCTGGTAGGGTTGTTCGCTACGAATTTAGGAGAAGCATGGAGATTGGCTGAGGGGGCAGATTCATCTGCGAAAATCCTCAGCTTTTTTCATGCCCTTCCGATAGCCCTGAACAATCCGTTTCCCAGCTTTCACCCGTTGGATTTGCTGATTGGTATTCTCTGCGGCGCAGGACTTCGGCTGGCTGTCTATCTAAAAGGCAAAAACGCAAAGAAGTACCGACACAATGTTGAGTACGGTTCTGCTCGTTGGGGAACGGCAAAAGATATTGAGCCGTTTATTGCACCAAAGTTCGAGGACAATGTGATCCTGACGAAAACGGAGCGGCTGATGATGAGCAATCGCCCGAAGAATCCTGCCAATGCCCGAAATAAGAATGTTCTGATTATCGGCGGTTCGGGTTCCGGTAAAACTCGCTTTTGGTTGAAGCCAAACCTTCTCCAGATGCACAGTTCCTATGTGGTCACTGACCCGAAAGGCAGCATCGTGATTGAGTGCGGCAACGCCCTTTTGAAGCATGGCTACACCATCAAGATTTTCAACACCATCAACTTTCAGAAGTCGATGCACTATAACCCATTTGCCTATATCCATTCAGAAAAAGACATTCTGAAACTGGTGACAACGCTGATTGCCAACACAAAGGGTGATGGAAAAGCCGGTGATGAGTTCTGGACGAAGGCGGAAACGCTGCTCTACTGTGCCTTGATCGGATATATCCACTATGAAGCTCCGGTTGAGGAACAGAATTTCTCCACCCTGATTGAGTTCCTGAACGCAATGGAGGTGCGGGAAGATGATGAGGAGTTCCAGAACCCGGTGGATCTGATGTTTGAAGCCCTGGAAAAGAAAAAGCCGAATCACTTTGCAGTCCGTCAGTATAAAAAATACAAGCTGGCTGCCGGCAAGACCGCTAAGTCGATTTTGATTTCCTGCGGCGCTCGTCTGGCTCCTTTTGATATTCAGGAGGTCAGAGATGTGACTGCCTATGACGAGTTGCAGTTGGATACTCTCGGAGATAAGAAAACGGCGCTCTTTCTGATTATGTCAGATACGGATGCGACGTTTAATTTTTTGATCTCCATGATTTACACACAGCTGTTCAACTTGTTGTGCGAGAAAGCAGATGATGTGTACGGCGGCAGACTGCCGGTTCATGTGCGCTGCTTGATTGATGAGATGGCAAACATCGGTCAGATTCCCAATCTGGAAAAACTGGTAGCGACAATCCGAAGCCGTGAAATATCGGCTTGCCTTGTTCTCCAGGCACAATCACAGCTGAAAGCCATTTATAAAGACAATGCCGATACCATCATCGGCAACATGGATTCCCGAATTTTCCTGGGTGGTTCTGAGCCAACCACGCTCAAAGAACTGAATCAGGCATTGGGAAAAGAAACTATCGACACCTACAACACCTCCAACACCAGAGGTAACAGCCCGTCTTACGGCTTGAATTATCAGAAGTTAGGCAAAGACCTTGCGAGCGTAGATGAGCTTGCGGTTCTGGATGGCAGCAAGTGTATTTTGCAGTTGCGTGGTGTCAGACCGTTTCTTTCTGACAAGTACGATCTGACGCAGCACCCCAATTATAAGTACACATCAGACTTTGATAAGAGAAATGAGTTCAACATTGAGCAGTTTCTGAGTCGAAGGTTGAAGCTCAAGGCAGGTGATGAGTTTGTGGTAGTCGATGCGGATTAAGGAGGTTTCTGTTTGGAAAATCTGAAAACGGTATCTGCCCTGGTTAAGAACATCTTGGAACACGACCACAAGGCAAGAAATACCGACAATCATTTGTACCTGATGGTACTGGAACACTATTCCGGTCTGCGTGGCATCGACATTCATGCCATGACGGTTCCTGTGTTTTTGAAGGAACTGGATAGACGCAGCTTTCCGGGGTTTGAAACTGTCCGCAGAAGCAGACAGAAAGTGCAGGCAACCTACCCTGACCTTGCTCCCAGTGAAGCCGTAGGCAAGCGCAGAGCAAAAAATGAGGTTGTATATCGAGAATTTGCAGAAAGCGAGGTGTAAAAAAAATGACTTGGTGGATCACGGATACCTCTATTGGGCAGCGATTGAAGTTCGTTAGACGATTTCGCCGCCTTACCCAGAAAGAGCTTGGACTCCTGATGGGGTATTCCGAGAAAACAGCGGATGTCCGTATTGCTCAGTATGAGAAAAACGCTCGAACCCCTAATGCAGAAACCACAGCGAAACTCGCAGAGGTTCTGAAGGTTTCACCTGTCGTTTTTTCACCGACAATCTGTGCTTCTCGTGAAGATTTGTTGCAGTCAATGTATTGGCTGTTTCTTATGAAAGGTGGTGGTGATATATATGATTGTGAAACTGAATATGCAAGAAGCAGAATGGAACAGAAACTTGGCGTGATAACCGTCGAGGAGTTCCTTGAAAAGATTCTCGTAAACTAAGCCTTCCGTCCGGTTTTGATGCCGGTAGTACGGAGGGCTTTTTCTATTCTCAAAACAATTTCAAATTTTAGGAGGAAAATATTATGGCATTTTTCAATAGCGCAGTAACCGTTCTTCAGACTCTCGTTATCGCTCTGGGCGCAGGTCTTGGCATCTGGGGTGCAATCAATCTGCTTGAGGGCTACGGCAACGATAACCCCGGCGCAAAGTCCCAGGGCATGAAGCAGCTCATGGCTGGCGGCGGTGTTGCCCTCATCGGCACCACCCTTGTACCTCTGCTCTCCGGACTGTTCGGTTAATCACAAAACAAGGAGGTAATCGCCTTTGGACAGCATACTCCAACAGATCACAGACTGGCTGAAAGAAATGCTCGTTTCAGCTATTATGGGAAATCTGTCGGGGATGTTTGAGTCCGTCAACAACCAGGTTGGCGAGATAGCAACCTCCGTTGGCATGACCCCGGCGAATTTTTCGCCGGGTGTCTTTGCCATGGTACGAAACATCTCCGAGTCAGTGATTATCCCAATCGCAGGCTTGATTCTGACCTTCATTGCCTGTTATGAGCTAATTCAGATGATTATTGACCACAACAATCTGGCAAATTTTGAAACCTGGATCTTCTTCAAATGGGTGTTCAAGACTTTTGTTGCGGTCATGTTAATCACAAACACATTCAATATCACGATGGCTGTGTTTGATGTGACACAGCACGTTATAAACGCAAGCGCCGGTATCATATCCGGAAATACTGCCATAGATGCTTCGGCATTGGAAACAATGGAAGAAACGCTGATGGCAATGGATTTGGGTCCTTTGCTCGGCTTGTTCCTGCAATCCTTTATCGTGCAGGTCACGATGTCCGCTTTGGCAATCATCATCTTTGTGATCGTCTACGGTCGAATGATTGAAATTTATCTGATGGTCAGCCTTGCCCCGATTCCGCTTTCCACTTTTGGAAACAGAGAACAGAGCAATATCGGACAGAATTATCTGCGTTCGCTGTTTGCAATCGGATTCCAGGGATTCCTGATTATGATCTGCGTGGGCATTTATGCGGTGCTGATTCAGTCTATCGCATTCAGTGATGACATCATCGGTTCTATCTGGGGTGTTATGGGCTACACCGTCCTTTTGTGCTTCACCCTGTTTAAGACTGGTTCGCTTGCGAAGGGTGTATTCAGCGCTCACTAAGGGAAGGAGGAAATTGTTTGGCAGCGTATATTCCCGTACCTCGTGACCTGACGAGGGTAAAAACAAAAGTGTTCTTCAATCTGACGAAACGGCAGTTACTTTGCTTTGGTGCGGCGGCGCTCATCGGAGTGCCGATTTTCTTTCTGGTCAAAGCAACCGGAAATGTGAGCCTTGCAGCACTGTCCATGATGATCGTCATGTTACCGTTGTTCTTTCTGGCAATGTATGAAAAGGATAGTCAGCCGTTGGAAGTGGTTGTAGAACACTTCATTCAGACCAAATTCGTTCGTCCCAAGGTTCGCCCTTATCAGACGGACAACTATTATGACGCTTTGATGCGTCAGTACAAACTGGAAAAGGAGGTTGAACGAATTGTTTTTCAAAAAGAAGCCACAGGCAAGAAACATCAAAATGCCTGCAAATCTGAATCGGAAGCAGCAGCGAGAAATTAAAGCTGTTGTGGAACGGGCAAAGAAGGACAACGGTATTCCGCAGACTGCACAGCAGTCCATTCCCTTTCAGAGAATGTTCCCGGATGGCATCTGCCGTGTCACTGACAGTTATTACACCAAGACCATTCAGTTTCAGGACATCAACTATCAGCTGGCACAGCAGGAAGATAAGACTGCCATCTTCGATGAGTGGTGCAGTTTCCTGAATTTCTTTGACAGCTCCATTCACTTTGAGCTTTCCTTTATGAACCTGAGTACCGATGCTGAAAGCTTTGAAAAGAGTATCCGTATCCCGTTCAAGAAGGACAGCTTCAATCCCGTCCGTGCCGAGTATAGCCAGATGCTGAAAAAGCAGTTGGCGCAGGGCAACAACGGCTTGACCAAAACCAAGTACCTGACATTCGGCATTGAAGCCGAATCCATGCGGCAGGCAAAGCCGAGACTCAACCATATCGAAAACGATCTGCTCAATAACTTTCGGCGTTTGGGTGTCATTGCCACTACCATGAACGGCAAAGAGCGGCTGCATCTGATGCACTCTATGTTCCACATGGGTGATAATGATAAGTTCTTCTTCGATTGGAAGTATCTTGTGGAATCCGGGCTGTCCGTAAAGGACTTCATTGCTCCGACGGCGTTTGCCTTTAAGACCAACCGCACCTTCCAGATGGGCAGTATCTTCGGTTCGATGTCTTATCTGGCAATTACGGCATCAGACCTGTCTGATCGTATGCTGGCGGATTTTCTGGATATGGAATCCACGCAGATCGTGACCATGCACATCCAGTCGGTTGACCAGACTGCGGCGATTAAGACCATCAAGAGAATCATCACCGAGCTTGACCGTTCCAAAATCGAGGAACAGAAAAAGGCTGTGCGTTCTGGCTATGACATGGACATTATCCCATCTGACCTTGCTACCTATGGTAAAGATGCGAAGTCACTTCTGAAAGAATTGCAGAGCCAGAATGAGCGAATGTTCATGGTGACATTTCTGGTGCTGAACACCGGGCGCACGGAGCAGGAACTGGAGAACAATGTGTTCCAGGCACAGAGCATCGCCCAGAAGCATAACTGCAATCTGCGTCGTTTGGATTTTCAGCAGGAATCCGGACTGATGAGCAGCCTGCCTTTGGCACAAAACCTGATTGAGATTCGTCGTGGCCTGACTACCAGTTCCACGGCTATTTTTGTGCCTTTCACCACGCAGGAGCTGTTCCAGAATGGTGGAGAAACGCTCTATTACGGGCTGAATGCTCTGTCGAACAACCTTATCATGGTGGACAGAAAGAAGCTCAAGAACCCCAACGGACTGATTCTGGGTACTCCCGGTTCCGGTAAATCCTTTTCCGCAAAGCGTGAAATCACCAATGCGTTCCTGGTTACGGATGACGATATTATCATCTGCGACCCCGAAGCGGAATATGCGGCTCTGGTTCACAAGTTCAATGGTCAGGTGGTAAAAATCAGCTCCTCCAGTACCAACTATATCAACCCTATGGACATCAACCTGAACTACTCTGAGGATGACAACCCGGTAGCACTGAAAGCTGATTTTATCCTGTCCCTCTGTGAGTTGATTATGGGCAGTAAGGATGGCTTGCAGCCTATCGAAAAGACGGTTATCGACCGTTGTGTGCATCAGATTTACCAGAGATATTTCGACAATCCTGCCCCTGAGAATATGCCGATCCTTGAGGATTTGTATGATGCCCTTCTGAAACAGGACGAAAAGGAAGCCCACCATGTAGCGACCGCCTTGGAAATCTATGTTAAGGGTTCTCTGAAACTGTTTAACAACAGAACCAATGTGGATATTCAGAATCGTCTGGTGTGCTTCGACATTAAGGAGCTGGGCAATCAGCTGAAAAAAATCGGTATGCTGATCGTTCAGGATCAGGTCTGGGGGCGTGTAACTGCCAACCGTTCTGCCGGTAAATCGACCAGATATTATATTGACGAGTTCCATCTGCTTCTGAAGGAAGAACAGACGGCAACCTATTCCGTAGAAATCTGGAAGCGATTCCGTAAATGGGGCGGCTTGCCGACCGGTATTACTCAGAATGTCAAAGACCTGCTTCGTTCCCCGGAGATTGCCAACATCCTCGAAAACTCTGATTTCATCTATATGCTGAATCAGGCAAGCGATGACCGAAGTATTCTGGCACAGCGGTTGAACATTTCGCCGCATCAGCTGTCCTATGTAACCAACTCCGGTGAGGGCGAAGGACTTCTGTTCTATGGCAATGTGATTCTGCCGTTCATTGACCGATTCCCGACAGATCTGGAACTGTATCGCATTATGACCACGAAGTTAAACGAGGTGGCACAGGAAAAGGAGGCGTAATGTATGGCGAAAAGACCTACACGACTCCGTTTTACCGAAGATGACCTTGCAGATTCTCATGTGAAGAAAGCTGCCGACCGTGCAGATAAGGCGGTTGATAGGGCTGAAAAAGCGGCAGACAAATTGGCTTCTAAAAAGGCAAAGCCGAAGCTAAAGCTGGAAACAGATGCAGCCGGTTCCCGTAAAGCAAAGCTCCGTTTTGAAAAAGCGGAGTTTACGGAAATCGAGCGCCCATCTGTGGCAAAGCACATGGCAAGCCGTGGTGCCGCAGTCACGCTCACATCCAAAGCACATCGGGCGGTGTCAGAATATGAGGATGATAATATCGGCGTTCAGGCTGTGCAGGAAACGACCAAGGCTGTTGAATCCACTGTCTATACCGTCGATCATGCCGTTTACAGTCACAAGCTGAAAGCCTACGACAAGGCGGAAAAGCTGGTTGAGAAGTCAGATAAAGCAAATGTAAATGCCCTGTATGAGAAGTTCAAAAAGGACAACCCCGATGCCGGTTCCAATCCCTTTTCCCGTTGGCAACAGAAAAGGGCAATCAAGAAAGAATATGCTGCCGCCAAAGCCGGTAAGAATACCGCTTCGACAACGGCTTCTGCATCTAAGGGTGCAGGCAAGGCAACGGGCAAAGCAGCTCAGGGAGCCAAGAACATCACAGAAAGAGTAACGGAGTTCTGCACCACACACTCTAAAACGATTCTGTTTGTTTTGATTGCCGGACTGCTTTTTATGATACTCTCAGGGATGTTCTCGTCTTGTTCGGCTATGTTCCAAGGCGGCACACAGATCATTCTGGGAACTTCTTTTACTGCAAAAGAGGAAGATATTATTGGTGCGGACAATGATTACAAGGCTTTGGAAGCTGCGCTCCGCAATAAAATCAATAATATCGAGCGTACTCATAGCGGATATGACGAGTACCGGTATGACCTTGATGAAATCACCACAATCCTTATGAGCTGGCGGCGTATTTGACGGTGAAGTTTGAGGATTACACCAGAGATGAGGTGCAGGCTACCCTGCAATGGCTATTTGAGCAACAATATGAGCTGACCCTGACGGAAGTAGTAGAGATTCGTACACGAACAACATCTTCTACTGATCCCGAAACGGGAGAGACAACAACAGAGGAAGAAGATTACGAATATTATATTCTGAATGTGAAGCTCAGAAATAAGGGCTTGAACAGTGTGATTTCAAATTCCGGCTTGTCGGAAGATGATATGGAGCGATATAGAATTTTGCTTCAGACAAGGGGCAACAGACCGGATATTTTCGGAAATGACATTTACGCCACCCCTGGCGGCGAGTACACCGATTATGATATTCCGGGCGAAGCGCTGACAGACACAAGATTTGCCAATATGATTCGGGAAGCTGAAAAATATCTGGGATACCCGTATGTGTGGGGCGGCAGCAGCCCGTCTACCTCCTTTGACTGCTCCGGATTTGTTTCCTATGTAATCAATCACTGCGGAAACGGTTGGAGTGTTGGTCGTTTGACCGCAAACGGTTTGATGGGCGTATGCGACATTATCCCGAAAAGCTCTGCCAAACCGGGAGATTTGATTTTCTTCCAAGGCACTTATGATACCTCCGGTGCATCACACGTTGGTATCTATGTTGGCAATGGTATGATGATCCACTGCGGAAACCCCATTTCCTACGCTTCTATCGAATCGAATTACTGGCAACAGCATTTTTACTGCTTCGGCAGAATCAGAAACTAAAGGAGGGATGGCGATTGAGTGCCAAGTTAGACAGAATAGGTGCAGACCTTGAAAAAGCCCGTAAGAAACGGGCAGAATGGGATGCTAAGGTGAAAGACCTGGAACGCAGATACCGTGAGGAGGAAAATTCCGAAATCCATGAGATGGTTCATGCTGCGAACCTGAATCCCGAACAGCTTTCCGAGCTGCTCCGTATGTTTGCTGCGGATATGGCTCCGAAGCCTGATACGATCAATACTATGAATGAGGAGGAAACGCAGAATGAGATTTAAGAAAATTGGAGCCGCATTGCTGGCGTGTGCAATGTGTTTTGGCGTGTTTTCTACAACGGCATTTGCCTATGTAGATGAAAGCGTAGCGACTGAAGAACCTGCGGTCGAAGAAAAAGTTCCCGAAACAGAGCCGGAGGAGCCGATGCTACCGCTTACTCCCGACGGCAATCTGACTTTGGTTGATGACGCTGGCTCGCCTACGAAAAGCGGAAAGCAGTTCATTACCGCTGTAACCAAAAACGGAAACTACTTCTATATCATCATTGACCGTGATGATAAGGGCGAGGAAACCGTGCATTTTCTGAATCAGGTGGATGAAGCCGACCTGCTCAAGCTGATGGACGAGGAAGAAGTTGCAGAGTTCACCAAGCCGGTTGAGGAAACAAAGCCGGAAGTAGTTGAAACAGTTCCTGAAATTACAGAACCGACACCGGAGGAAAAGCCGAAATCCACAAATATGCTCCCGGCGATTCTTACTCTGATTGTGCTTGCCTGTGGTGGTGGATTCTTCGTATTTAAGAAAGTCCAGGAAAAGAAGAAGGCACAGGAAGCGGCAAAGCCTGACCCAGATGCTGATTATGTGGACGATGACGAGGACTATGGGTACGATCCGGAGTTTGAGGACGACGATGAAGATAGCTCCGTCGATGAAGATGATAATGAACCTGTGTAAACAGGATAGGCTTGATGCCTGGGGCAGCCTTCGGGTTGCCTTTACATAGTTTCCGCTTTCAAAAAATAAAAAAATTTGCGTTTTTGAAAGTGACATCTTGCATATACTATTAGCAGACAGTATAATAAGTACAGCGAAGCGGTTTCGAGAAATGAAAAAATTTCAATTTTTGAAAGCGGGTGACTATATGAAAACAATCACGAGAGCAAAATATCTCGATAGAATCATTGAACTGAATGGTACTCCTGACATCAAGATCATCACGGGCATTCGTCGATCTGGTAAGTCCAAATTGATGCAGGCGTATATTGCGTATCTGAAAAGCAATTTTGAAAACATCAATATTATCTTCATCGACTTCATGGATTTGGCGTATGAAGAAATCAAGGAATACCATGCCTTACACGCCTATGTGGAAGAACATTATCAGGAAGGAAAAACGAACTACCTGTTTGTAGACGAGGTTCAGATGTGTCCCAAGTTTGAGTTGGCAATCAATAGCCTGTACTCTAAGGGAAAATACGACATCTATGTAACAGGCTCTAATGCTTTCCTGTTGAGTGCAGATCTGGCAACTCTGTTTACCGGACGCTATATTGAAATTCATGTGTTTCCTTTCAGCTTCCAGGAATATTGCCAGTATTATGATGATATTAGTGACAAAGATAAGCTCTTTGATGAGTACGCTATCAAGGGCGGTTTAGCAGGTTCCTATGCTTATAGAACCGAAAAAGACAGAACAAACTATATCAAAGAGGTCTACGAAACGATTGTTACAAGGGATTTGGTACAGAAATATACTCTCCCGGACACTTTGGTTTTACAACGTCTGAGCGAGTTCCTTATGGATAATATCAGCAACCTGACTTCTCCGAATAAGGTCAGTCAGCTACTGACAGCAAATGAGACTCCAACCAATCATGTAACCGTCGGCAAGTACATTAAGTATTTGTGCAATGCTTTTGTATTTTATGATATTAAGAGATATGACATCCGAGGTAAGAAATACCTTGAAAGCTCTGAAAAGTTCTATTTGTGTGACAGCGGTATTCGATATGCAATACTGGGAAGCAGAAATATAGACTATGGCAGAGTATATGAAAACGTTGTTTGTATCGAGCTTCTTCGCCGTGGATATGATGTCTATGTCGGCAAGCTCTATCAAAAGGAAATCGACTTTGTTGCTCAGAGAGGTAGCGAAAAGATTTATATTCAGGTCAGCGACAACATTTCCGGGCAGGAAACATTTGAGAGAGAATGCTCTCCTCTGCTTCAGATTCGAGACGCTTATCCGAAAATGATTATTGCCAGAACCAAACATCCCCAATATAGCTATGAAGGAATCGAAATTCACGATATAGCCGATTGGTTGCTACAAGAATAAGCAAGGTGAAATATCTCCGTCATTCTCTTTTGAAATGATGGAGATATTTTTATTATGACGGAGATTGTAGAACAGAAAATTGTATCAGGTTGCAAAAATCCTTTCCGAACTTTTTACATAGCAGTCATGCACTACGGTGTGTGGCTGCTTATTTTTTTGTGAAAGGAGCAGATGCAAATGAAATTAGTTTTGGCTGAAAAGCCTTCGGTTGCACAGAGTATTGCCAAAGTGTTAGGTGCTGCCAAGCGTGAGGATGGCTACTTAGAGGGAAACGGATATGTGGTCAGCTGGTGTGTAGGGCATTTGGTGGAGCTGGCACAGCCGGAAGTCTATGATGCGAAGTACAGCAAATGGGCTTATGCAGACCTTCCTATCTTCCCGATGGACTGGCAGTATGAGGTTTCTGCCGGTACGAAAAAACAGTTTGGGATTCTGAAAAAGCTCATGGCCAGAGAAGATGTTGCGAGTCTTGTGTGTGCAACAGATGCCGGTCGTGAGGGCGAGCTGATCTTTCGGTTGGTGTACCACAAAGCCGGGTGCAGAAAGCCGTTTGAGCGGCTTTGGATTTCCTCGATGGAAGATGTAGCAATCAAGGAGGGCTTTGAAAATCTCAGGTCTGGAACGGAATATGATGCTTTGTATGAAGCAGCACTGTGTCGAGAACGAGCCGACTGGATTGTTGGTATTAACGCTACTCGACTTTTTTCGACCCTTTACGGGCAGACCCTGAATGTTGGTCGTGTTATGACCCCTACCCTTGCTATGGCTGTTATGCGAGAAGCTGCCATTTCCGCATTCAAGCCTGAACTGTTCTACACAGTTCAGATTGGATTGGATGGTTTTACGGCTGCAAGCGAACGCTTCAAAACCAAGGCAGCAGCCGAAGCTGTCAAACAAAGCTGTTCGGTGGCAATCGTTCAGAAAGCTGAATGTAAGGAGAAAACAGAAAAGCCGCCTGCGCTCTATGACCTGACCAGTTTACAGAGAGAAGCCAACCGTGTGCTTGGCTACACGGCACAGCAGACCTTGGACTACACGCAGAACCTCTATGAAAAGAAACTGGTCACTTATCCCCGTACCGACAGCAGGTTTCTGACGGAAGATATGGCACATAGCCTGACCGACCTCGTAAAGCTGGCTTTCCACACATTCCCCGTGGAGGATGTGGATAACATACCAGTTCATGCAGAGCAGGTTGTGAATAACAAAAAGGTCACAGATCACCATGCCATCATTCCGACCAGAGAATTGCAGAAATGCAATCTGAGCGAACTTCCCAAGGGTGAACTTGCAATTTTGCAACTGATCTCGAATCGGTTGTGCGTAGCTGTTGGCGATCCGCACCGATACGCAGAGACAGTTATTGAGCTGGACTGTGGCGGTACCGTGTTTTCCACCAAAGGCAAAACTGTTGTGCAGGATGGATGGAAAGCTCTGGTTCAGAAAAATGATTCGACAAAATCCGACGAAAACGTGCAGACACTCCCTTCTGTTTCCGTTGGTGACGAAATGACCGTCAGCGGCACGGAAATCAAGGAAGGGAAAACATCTCCCCCTAAACACTTTACCGAGGATACTCTGCTTTCTGCTATGGAAACTGCCGGTGCGGACGAAATGCCTGATGAGGTGGAGCGCAAAGGTTTGGGAACGCCTGCGACCCGTGCCGGTATCATTGAGAAGCTGGTTCGCATCGGTTTTCTGGAGCGTAAGGGTGATAAGAAAACCAAACACCTGATTCCGACCCACAAGGGTACGGCTCTGGTAACAGTCATGCCGGAACAGATTCAGTCCCCATCCATGACGGCGGATTGGGAAGAAAAATTGTTGCTCATTGAGAAAGGCGAATATGCCAGCGAGGACTTTATGGACGAGATCAAAGATGTGATTGCCGGTCTGATTCAGAACTATGAAGTAATCCGTGATTCCGAGGTTATGATGTCGAAAGAAGCCAATTCTATCGGCAAATGCCCGCTCTGCGGCAGTGCTGTAGAGGACAAAGCCAAGGCATTTTTCTGTTCCAACAGAGCTTGCAAATTTGCCCTCTGGAAAAACAATCGCTACTTTGCGAGCATCGGCAAGAGCATGACTTCTGCCACGGCGCAGAAATTGCTTGGTTCCGGCAAGGTAAAGCTCAAGAATTGCAAGTCCGAAAGAACGGGCAACACCTTTGATGCCACCGTCTTTATGGAGGTATCAGATGATGGCAAAACGAAGTTCAGTATGGAATTTGAAAATGGAGGAAAGCGCAAATGACAAATGAGTACAACCCGGATGGTAAGGAAATCCGATTTATCGACAGCCATTATAAGGATTTGTTTCATATCCCCGATGGCAGCTGTGTGCAGATTCACTACCCGGATGAAATGGTTGTGAAGCCCTGCACCTTCATTGACGAGTATCATACGCAGATCGGATACAATGTGTTTCATATCTGCCAGTTTGCAGAAATTATGGAGCGCAACGGCGCAAGCTATATGCCGGAGCCTGAGATTATGGGCGATGAAGCCGCATGGAAGGTCGGAAAGGATAGAATCCTTGCGGTGCAGACCTGCGAAGATGGTTACGACTACACCCTGTTGGATGAAAACTACAACGAGATTGATGGCGGTCAGGTTGATAACCCTGAACTGTCCATGCTCGAAGTCCGCCGGGATATTCTGGAATCCTTCGGGCTGGAGCGCCGGGAACTGCGGGCAATGTTCTATGAGGATGTCATGGAGCAGGCTTTTGAAGTCGGCAGACAGGCGGTGGTGGTCAATGACCCTATCGCTGAGCTTGCTTTTAAGCTCGACCGTTTTGCAGAGAACTTCGACCCCTATGAATATATGGATCAGGTCGATGATGTGCAGGCGCATATCCAAGAAATCAAGGCAGATCTTGCCGCTGGTAATACGGCTCCGTATCGTGAGTTCCTGAATACAGCCATTGAAGAAGCCCGTGAGGAAACTGCGGTTGAGGTTGCCAAAGTGCTGAAAAGTCAGCTGGATAAGCTCGACTCTCCGAAGCGTGAGTCGGTCATGGAAAAACTGGCACAGGCCGCAGAAAAAGCTGCGCCTGCCAGTCCCTCTCCCAAACGCAAAGAGCCTGAACGATAAGGAGGACACGGATATGAAAAACGAAAAATGGGATGATGTTCACGGAAATACCACCCCGGATGACAGAATGGTTGCTTTTCTGGAAAGCCCCACGGATTCCTATGCGATTCTTCAGCTGCGGGAAGATGTAGACGATAATATCCCGCTCATGTTTGCAAATTACAGCTACCTTCAGAAGAAAGAAATGGAGCCTGAGATTGACCGTTACGAGGTGGTCTATCATGGCTCCATTTCTATGTCCGAGGATGTGAATCGGCAGCTGGAAGATTTGTATGTAAAGTTCAATATTGACCACCCGGATGATTTCCGTGGTCACAGTATGTCGGTCAGCGACATCGTAGCCTTAAAGGTAGTCGGTGAGGTATCCTTTCACTATGTAGATTCTGTTGGGTTTCAGAAGCTGGAAAACTTTATGAAGTCCGAAAACTACCTGAAAAACGCAGAGATGGCAATGGAAGATGATTATGGGATGATTGACGGTATCATCAATAACGGAAAAGCGTCCGGATTAGAGGAACGTCCTTCGGTGTTGGAGCAGTTAAAGGAAAAGCCCGTGCCGGATGTTTCCCATAAGCCGCCCAAGAGCCACCCGGAAAGGGAGATTGAATGATGGATTTCACACAGGATGAGCGGAACATGATGATGCTTTACAGCCCTGGCACAAGGTCAGGGCTGTGTGAAGCACTGACACTGATGAAGGAACAGCTTTCGGAGGACGAGTCAGAGCTTTTTGCTTTGGCAGACTCGGTTCTCCGTAAAGTTTCAGCCATGGACGATGCCGCCTTTGAGAAGCTGAACCTTTATCCGGATTGATAGGATTGGAGGGATACAATGAACGCAAAAGAGCGATTTTATTCCGGATTAGCAAAAGAAACGATTGGGAAAATCACCTCGAACACAGATAACTGGACTTCGTTTTTGAGAACGATGTCCCGCAACTATGAGTTCACCTATCCGGAACAGGTGATGATTTATGCTCAGCGCCCCAATGCGACCTTTTGCAAGCCCTATGAGGACTGGAACGCTGAAAATTACCGCAGATATGTAAAGCGTGGCTCTACCGGCATTGCTCTGTTTGTGATGAACAGGGATAAACCGTATCTGCGCTATGTGTTTGATGTGGCGGATACCGGCGTTCGCCGTTCTTCCCCGGAACTGAAACCGTGGGAGGTGACGCCTGAAAACCGCTCCTATGTCATGGAAGCGATGGAGCGTACCTTCGGTGTTGCCGCTGACGGGGTACTGGAAGCACAGCTTGAAGATATTGCATCCGCACTGGCGGCTGAGTATTGGGACGATTACAAAAAGCAGTTCCTCGACATCGTTGCCAACAGCTTCCTTGAGGAGTATGATGAACTCAACATCGAAGTAGCTTTCAAAAATGCGGTGGCAAACAGCGTATCCTATACGATGTATTGCCGGTTCGTGGAAAGTCCCGACAACTACTTCGAGCATGAGGATTTCCAGAAGGTGTTTGATTTTAACACCAGACAGACGGTAAATGCCCTTGGTACTGCGGTGAATGCCATCAGCACAAGGATGTTTCAGGAAATCGAAAAAGCGATTGGAGAACATGAGCAGATTAAAGCTACCGAAAGGAGTACAGATTATGAGCGAGATGACTTACAGACAGGCCGGAGATTATCAGATTCCGAACCTTCAGTTGGAGAACGAGGGAGAGAAACCTCTGGGCAAGTACGGCAGGATGCGTCGAGCATTTTTGGAACAGAACAATCCGATGCTCCTGAACGACATGATTCTGACGGAGAGCCTGTTCCCGCACCTGTGGGAGATCGAGGAAACAGCGAAAGCCAGAGTGGAGTTTCTGATGGAGCAGTACCTGAAGGACAGCCCCGCACCGGACAAGGAAACGCAGCAGATGGCGTGGGTGCAGCACATGAACAGCCTGAAAGCACAGGCGGAGGAAGTCGTGATGACGGAGCTTATCAACAGCTGAGTCTGAACCTTTTCCTCTCCGAAAATGAACAAATCAGTTTTATCGACCGAGCAGAGAGCTTTACGCCCTCTGCTTTTTCTTTTGCCCAGGAAGAAATCGACCACTTCCTTCTGCTTGGTAGCAATACCGATGAAGCCCGAAAAGTCGTAGCGCTGGAATATATGAAGCAGAAGCCGTTGGAAGAAATCGTTCAGACCTTAAAGCAGGTCTATCACGGCGGCTATGGTCTGAAAGAAGATAGCGGGAATATCTGTGCGTGGTATGCCGAGGACGGTATCCACCTTGCCAAAGGTTCCTCTGCCATTGACAGCCCCAGAGCGCAGATCGTTTCTTGGGAAACGGTTGCCGAGCGCATTGGAGAACTGCTTGAAAATGGTCGGTTCGCAACTAATGTGGAACTGGTAGAAGCATCCGGATATGAGCGTCAGAAGTTGGCAGAATCCCTGTGGCATCTTTATCACGATTTGAGTGAAGAAGCCCGTTCCAGCAACTATCTGGCAATTCTTCATCAGGAACCGTTTCGTGGTTTCCCTGACGAAACCGCAGACTTGGCTGAAAAGTTGGATGACCCTCGTTTCCACGCAACCTTGGTACAGCAGTATTCGGAATTTAGAAAAACCCTTGCGGAAAATCCCGATCTGCTTCGTTTTCACTATCACAAGCTGAATCTCATTCAGAAACAGCTGTATGAGTTGAATATGCCTTTGCGTGAGTATCAGACCGATATGATGCAGATGCCCCTTGTCCGCCAGTTCATTACGGATGATGAAGTCAATGCAGACTTGACCCGTGGAAGCGGCTTTTCCGGTGGTAAAGCCCGTATTTATAACTACTGGCAGGAGAATCATTCTGCCAAGGAAAAGATGGACTTCCTGAAGCATGAATACGGAACCGGTGGTCATTCCCATGCCTGCTCTGGTGCAACGCACAGCGGTCAGGATCACGATGCCAAGGGTGTTGCTTACACCAAGAGCGGTTGCGATAAATTGCAGATGTCCTGGGCGCAGGTGGTGCAGAGAATCGACGGTCTGATACGAAAGGGACGCTACCTCAGCCCGGAGGAAGAAGCGGAACGACAGGCTATCGAAGAAGCTAAAACTGATCCGTTGGAAGATGTTTATGACCGTTTCGCAGTGATTGATACCGAGGATGGCGAGTATGCGATCTGGGATAATCAGACCGATGACTACTATGTAGACCCGGAAGGCGTTACGGAATACTTCACGGACGAATGGCTTGCCAATGACTATTTGGAGGAAGTTCGTCAGTCCGTAGCTGCGATGGAGTCGGTTCAGCCAGAAGCGCCTGTGGCAGAGCCTGCCGAAGTTGTGGAAGCATCTGCTTCCGAGGAACCGAAATGGAATTATCAGGTCGGTGACACGGTATATCTGGACGATACAGCTTTCCGTGTGGAGCAGATCACGGACAGAGAAGTTCAGCTGCGTGACCCTACGCTTGCTTATCCCATCTTCCGTGCCGAGAATCGTGAGAATTTCGAGCGTATGCTCTCTCAGGACGAAAGAAACCATGCGGTAAGGGTTGATGCCCAAACCGAAGAAAAGCCCGTTACAGAGGATTTTCTGGGCAAAACCGAACCGAGGGACTACACCCCTGAGTATCAGCTGTTAGACCGTCTGCGTATGGACTGCGAATACTTCCTTGGTGCAGGACAGCACAGCGAAAAGCATCTGTGGGCAGGCAACCGCCATGCACAGATTGCCAAGATGCGTGAGCTGTATGAAATGATTCCCGACAAACCAGAATGGCTGACACCTGAGATGATTAACAGCTACGAGGAGCGCATGGCTCCCCGCTATCTGGTTGCCGCCTACCATCACTTTGAAAACGGCTTCGATGATAAACTGGACTACTACACTCTGGAAGAAGCGGAAAAAGCTGCCCAGGGCTATGTGGACGGAACCATGGAGGATGACGGATTCAAGTACGATGGTGCTGCCGTTTACGATCAGCAGGAGCATAAGTGCATCCGTATCTATGGGGACTACCCTGACGAAAAGGCACACGCACAGGTCAGAGCCAGTGCGGAACCCGAACAGCAGGAACCGGAACACTTCATCGATCATTTTTATGTTGCCGAGGACATTCAGAAGCGGGGTGCGCTGGACATCAAGGAATACAGTTCCTTTGATGATGCCCTGCGAGCCTACTATGCACTTCCTGACACGCAGAGAAAAGCCCTGGGTGCAATGAATACCAGAGATCTGCCGGGTAGTCTGGACTTCGTACAGTGCGTAGATGGAAAGGACACCATCATTCAGGATTATGCCCAGGTGGACGGATGGCAGAATGCCGAAGTCATGGACATTATCGCTCAGCTTGAGCAGTCCATCACCACCAGAGAAATCCCACCTGTTCCTGCGGTGAACTTCCACATCACGGATGACAACATCGGTGAAGGTGGACCGAAGCAGAAATTCGCAAGAAACATCGCAGCCATTGAAACTCTGTTCAAACTGGAAAGCGAGAACAGGAACGCCACTACCGAAGAACAGGAGATTTTGTCGAATTATGTCGGTTGGGGCGGTCTGGCAGATGCCTTTGACCCGGACAAGGGAAATTGGGCGAAGGAGTATCAGACACTGAAAAACCTGCTTTCCGAAGATGAATATGCTGCGGCAAGAGCTTCCACCCTGAACGCACATTACACCAGCCCTACGGTCATTCGCTCCATCTACGATGCGGTCGGACAGATGGGCTTTGAAACAGGAAATATTCTGGAGCCTGCTATGGGTATCGGCAACTTCTTTGGTATGCTCCCTCCTGAAATGCAGAGCAGCCGTTTGTATGGTGTGGAACTGGATTCCATCACCGGCAGAATTGCTCAGAAGCTCTATCCCAACGCAGAAATCAAAGTAGCCGGTTTTGAAACGACAGACCGCCGAGACTTTTACGATCTGGCTGTGGGTAATGTCCCTTTCGGCAACTACAAAGTGTCCGACAAGCCGTATGACAAGCTGGGATTCTCCATTCACAACTATTTCTTTGCCAAGGCTTTGGATCAGGTTCGTCCCGGTGGTGTGGTCGCTTTTGTGACAAGCCGTTACACCATGGATTCCAAGAACTCTGACGCAAGGCGATATATGGCGCAGAGGGCGGAACTGCTTGGTGCAATCCGTCTGCCAAACGATGCCTTTAAGAAAAACGCAGGCACGGAAGTCGTGTCCGACATCCTGTTCCTGCAAAAGCGTGACCATCCGATTGACATTGTACCGGAATGGGTAAACCTTGACCGCACCGAAGAAGGACACACCATGAACAGCTACTTTGTCGCTCATCCTGAAATGGTTCTGGGCGATACGGTGGAAGAAAGTACCGCCTACGGCATGGACATTACAGTGCGTCCCATTGAGGGCATGGAACTGTCCGAACTTCTGAAAGAAGCAGTTTCCCACATCCAAGGAACCTATCAGGCTGTGGAGCTTCCCGAAGCTGACAAGGGTAAGGAAATCGAAACCATTCCTGCAACCCCGGATGTAAAGAATTTCTCTTATACCGTGGTGGATGGCAATGTGTACTTCCGTGAAAACTCCCTGATGCGCCGTGTAGACCTGAATGAGAAAGCAAAAGACCGTGTGATGGGCATGGTGGAACTTCGTGGTATCGTCAACGAGCTGATCGAATATCAGCTTGAGGATTACCCGGATGAAATGATTACTCAGAAACAGGCAGAACTG
Source organism: Catenibacterium sp. AM22-6LB (assembly GCF_003435615.1). Taxonomy (NCBI): domain Bacteria; kingdom Bacillati; phylum Bacillota; class Erysipelotrichia; order Erysipelotrichales; family Coprobacillaceae; genus Catenibacterium; species Catenibacterium sp. AM22-6LB. The sequence goes on along the minus strand of NZ_QTUM01000013.1, from coordinate 7,460 downwards.
AATGATGCCTACGATGCGTTTGCCGCAAAGAACGGGCTTATCAATAATCGAGCCAATGGTCAGGCATTTGCTGACGATTCCTCCTACTATCTCCTGTGTTCTCTGGAAAATGTGGATGAGGACGGCAATCTGAAAAGCAAGGCGGATATGTTCACCAAGCGAACCATCAAGCCGGAACGCAGAGTGACGAGCGTGGATACGCCGTCCGAAGCTCTGGCAATCTCTATCGGTGAGCGTGGCAAGGTGGATTTGCCGTTTATGGCACAGCTGCTTGGAACACCTGGAGAATACGATGCGATTCAGGCAGAGCTTCGAGGGGTGATCTTCAAAGACCCGATGGCTCCCGATGCTGTGGAAGTTGGATGGCAGACTGCCGATGATTACCTTTCCGGTGATGTAAGAAGCAAGCTGCGTGTCGCACAGATGGCGGCAGACAGGGATTCTTCCTTCCACATCAATGTGGAAGCCTTGCAGAAAGCACAGCCGAAGGACTTGGATGCGTCCGAGATTGATGTGCGTTTGGGTGCAACATGGATTGATGCCGATTATATTCAGCAGTTCATGGAGGAAACCTTTGAAACGCCGTATTACTTGCGCCGTTCCATTGAGGTCAAGTTCTCCGAGCTGACCGCAGAGTGGCGCATCAACGGTAAGAGTTCTCCCAACTACAACGATGTGGCGGCGTATGTCACCTACGGTACAGAGCGAGCCAACGCATATCGGATTCTGGAGGAAACGCTGAATCTGAAGGATATTCGTATCTATGATACGATTGAAGATGCAGATGGTAAGCAGAAGCGTGTCCTCAATAAAAAAGAAACTACCCTGGCACAGCAGAAACAGCAGGCAATCAAGGATGCGTTCCGAGATTGGATTTGGAGAGATCCGCACAGACGAGAAACCCTTTCCACCAAGTACAACGAACTTTTTAACTCCACCAGACCTCGTGAGTATGATGGCTCTCATATCCGTTTCGGCGGCATGAACCCGGATATTACCCTCCGTGAACACCAGAGAAATGCTATCGCTCATGTGCTATATGGTGGAAATACGCTGCTTGCACACGAAGTTGGTGCGGGCAAGACCTTCGAGATGGCTGCATCGGCTATGGAGAGTAAACGGCTTGGATTGAGCCAGAAATCCCTGTTCGTTGTGCCGAATCACTTGACCTTACAGTGGGCAAACGAGTTCCTGCACCTCTATCCGAGTGCCAAGCTCCTTGTTGCCACCAAGAAGGATTTTGAAACAGCAAACCGTAAGAAGTTCTGCGCTCGTATCGCAACGGGTGACTATGATGCAGTCATCATCGGTCACAGCCAGTTTGAAAAAATCCCGCTTTCTGCCGAACGACAGGAACGGCAGCTGCGGGAGCAGATTGATGAGATCGAGGGTGCGATTGCGGAGCTGAAATGGCAGCGTGGCGAAAACTTCACGATCAAGCAGATGGAGAAAACACGAAAATCATTGGAAGCCAGACTGGACAAGCTCCTTGCCGCTGACAAGAAAGATGATGTCATTACCTTTGAGCAGTTGGGTGTAGACCGGCTGTTTGTGGACGAAAGCCATGCGTTCAAGAATTTGTTCCTCTACACAAAAATGCGAAATGTGGCAGGTCTGTCCACCTCCGAAGCCCAGAAATCTTCGGATATGTTTATGAAGTGCCGCTATATGGATGAGCTGACCGGCGGGCGTGGTGTGATCTTTGCAACCGGTACTCCAGTAAGTAACTCGATGACCGAGCTTTATACGGTCATGCGCTATCTCCAGTACAGTACGCTCCAGCAAAAGAACCTGACCCATTTTGATTCCTGGGCATCGACCTTCGGAGAAACAACAACTGCGATTGAGCTTGCACCGGAGGGAACCGGCTATCGTGCCAGAACCCGATTTGCGAAGTTCTTCAACCTGCCTGAACTGATGAATATGTTCAAGGAGGTTGCCGACATCAAGACCTCTGACCAGTTGCATCTCCCTGTTCCCGAAGCAAAGTTTGAAACGGTTGTGGTTCAGCCCTCTGAGTACCAGAAGGATATGGTGGCTTCCCTTTCAGAGAGAGCAGCAGATGTTCATGCCGGTATTGTAGACCCGTCCGTCGATAATATGCTCAAGATTACCAGCGACGGACGAAAATTGGGACTGGATCAGCGGCTAATGAACACCCTGTTACCCGATGACCCTGACAGCAAGCTCAATGCCTGCGTGGGAAATATCCTGCGTATCTGGCAGGACGGTCAGGCTGACAAATTGACCCAGTTGGTGTTCTGCGACCTTAGCACACCGAAAAATGATGGAACCTTCAATGTCTATGATGATGTCAAAACCAAGCTGATTGCAAACGGTGTGCCTGCGGAAGAAGTTGCCTTTATCCATGATGCAGATACCGAGGCAAAGAAAAAAGACCTCTTTGCCAAGGTTCGTACCGGGCAGGTGCGAGTGCTTCTTGGCAGTACGCAAAAGATGGGTGCAGGAACCAACGTCCAGGACAAATTGGTGGCAGTTCACCACTTGGATGTGGGTTGGCGTCCGTCTGATATGACCCAGAGAAACGGTCGTATCATCCGTCAGGGCAACCGGAACAAAGAGGTTCAGGTGTATCAGTATGTGACCGAGGGAACCTTCGATGCCTACCTGTATCAGACCTTGGAAAACAAGCAGAAGTTTATTTCTCAGATTATGACCTCCAAATCACCGGTTCGCTCCTGTGACGATGTGGATGAGCAGGCGCTGTCCTATGCGGAGATCAAGGCGCTGTGTGCCGGCAATCCGCTTATCAAGGAAAAGATGGACTTGGACATTGATGTGGCAAGGCTGAAGGTGCTGAAAGCTGACCACCAGAGCCAGCAGTACCGTATGGAAGATAAGCTTCTGAAATACTTCCCGGCTGAGATTGAAAAGCAGACAGGCTATATTCATGGCTTTGAAGCTGATATTAAAACCGTGGAAGCACACCCGCAGATTGCCGATGGCTTTTGCGGCATGGAAATCATGGGCAAAGCCTACACCGAAAAGGCAGATGCCGGTGAAATCCTCCTTGCGGCTTGTAAGGACACGAAAAGTGCCGATCCGGTTCCTCTTGGCAGTTACCGTGGCTTTCAGATGGAGCTTTCGTTTGACAGTTTCCGGAACGAGTTCGATGTGACCCTGAAGGGCGCTGTGAGCCACAGAGTAGCCCTTGGAACGGACGCACGAGGAAATATCACCCGACTGGACAATGCCCTTGCAGGCATCCTTGAGCGCTTAGAACGAGCCAATGAGCAGTTGAATAATCTCTACAATCAGCAGGAAGCAGCCAAGGCGGAGGTTGGAAAACCGTTCCCGCAGGAAGCAGAGCTGACAGCCAAAAGTCAGCGACTGGCAGAACTGGATGCAGCCCTGAATATGGAGGACTCTGTGGAAAATCGTGACGAAAGAAGCGAGTCAGAGCGTCCTTCTGTGTTGGCTGATCTGAAATCCAAAGCGGAGCATATCCCGCCTGCAAAATACTCTGAAACCCGTGAGGAGGTGTTGTAATGGCAAAGCGAGATCAGGATGTTCATTTCCTTGCATCCAAGGAGGAGGTCGAGCGAATCCATGAGAAGATGGACGAGCTTGGCATCCGCAGCATGGGAGCCTATCTGCGGAAAATGGCTCTGGATGGTTACTGTATCAGACTGGATTTGCAGGATGTGAAAGCCCTGGTTTCGCTCCTGCGAATCTGCTCCAACAACCTGAACCAGTACGCAAAGCGAGCGAACGAAACAGGCAGCATCTATCGTGCTGACATTGAGGATTTGCAAAAACGGCTGGAGGAGATCTGGACGGACATGAGAGAAGTTCTTGTTCGCCTGTCCTCAATCCAGTAATCCGACAACTTGTTGGGAAGTCGCAGTTTCGGCTGCGGCTTTTACATAAGGGTTGACATCATTGCGTTATGGCAGATACCCTTGTACAATATAATTAAAAGAAAGGGGTTGAGCCTATGAAGCTGGTATTGAAGATATTGGCACTGCCGGTGCTGTTCGTTGTAAAAGTGATTTGCATTCTTGGAAATCTGCTTACAAATGTTGTGTCCTATGTAATTGGTTTATTGCTCTTGGTCATTGGCGGATCTGCGATTTACTGCATTGTAAAGGCTTTGTGGCAGTCCCTGCTTATTCTTGTGGTTCTTGGAATTGCGACAATAGCAGCGGTGTTCTTGCTCGTCTGGGCTGTTATGAAAGTCGAGAATATTGGAGAAAGTCTGGGAGCATTTATCAGGTCATAAGATAATATCAGAGAAAAGTCACCGACCGGTGGCTTTTTCTTTTTGGGAAGGAAGTGATGGGAATGGCAGCGACAAGATTGATTGCACTCCATGTGAATAAGGGAAAGACGGTCGCTCAATGTTTGGCAGACAGAACCGACTACTCACAAAATGCCGCAAAAACCAATGATGGCGAATTTATCAGTTCCTATGAGTGTGATCCAAAGACAGCAGATGAGGAATTTCTGCTTTCCAAACGGCAGTATCAGCATATTACCGGCAGACAGCAGAAGAACAATATCATCGCATACCAGATACGCCAGTCCTTTAAGCCGGGAGAAATCACCCCGGAAGAAGCGAACCAAGTCGGCTATGAAACAGCGATGCGATGGACAAAGGGAAAACACGCTTTCATCGTTGCGACCCACATCGACAAATCCCACATTCACAATCATATCATTTATAATTCGACCTCGCTGGATGCCACACGGAAATTCAAAAACTTCTTTCTTTCCGGTCTGGCGGTGCAAAGACTCAGTGATATGGTTTGCCTGGAACACGGGCTGTCCATTATTACACCGAAGCCGTATCGGGAGCGCCAGAAAAGAACTGTTTATCCCAAGAAGCGTACCCAGCGTGACGAATTATGTGATGCGATTGATGCGGTGCTGAAGCAGAAACCAAAGAGCTTTGATGGCTTTGTTCAGGCTCTGGCTGACATGGGATTTGAGTTCAAGGATGGAAAGCAGCCTGCGTTCAAGGGCGAGAATCAGAAGCGTTTCATTCGGCTGCGTTCCCTGGGCGAAGGATATAGCAAAGAGGAAATTCAAGCGGTTATCTCCGGCAAGAACCTGCACAAATCAAAAGGCGGCTCTGCCAAGGCTCCTGCCCCGAAGCAGTTCCAGATGCTGATTGATATTCAGGCAAAGATGGCCGAGGGCAAGACGGTCGGTTATGAAAAGTGGGCGAAGAAGTTCAACCGAAAAGAAGCTGCCCGAACGGTAATCCTACTGAAAGAAAAAGGCTTGGGCAACTACGACGATCTGACTGCTCATATTGAAAATCTGTCTGCCCGGTTCGATGCGCTTTCTGATTCTATCAAGGTCGCAGAGAAACGTATGGTTGAGGTTCAGGCGTTGCAGCAGCACATCAAAAATTATCGCAACACAAGGCAAATTTATATCGAGTACCGCAAGTCTGGATATAGCAAAAAATTCTTTGAAGAACACCGTCAGGAAATCACAATTCATAAAGCGGCGAAGCAAGCCTTTGATGAATTGCAGATTACAAAGCTCCCGTCCATGCAATCATTGTATGAGGAGTTTCATCAGCTGGCAGTCCAGAAAAAGCAGGACTACGCTGAGTACCGTCAGATCAGAAAAGAGAAAGAAGAACTGCTGATTGCCAAACGGACGGTTGAAACGATTTTGAATATCGACAGGCAGAAAGAGCAGGAAAAAGAGAAAGAGAAAGAGGAAAAGAAGAACTTCCGTTAAAGCAAAAAGCCACGGTCTGCACTCCCCAAAGGGTGCGGATCGTGGCTGCTTTTTTGCTTTTCGATTTCGGTGCTTTCAACCATGGGCAAATTTTTATTCTACTGTTCTTTGAGAAACGATTGAAAATCGTGTAGCCATCATCGGCAGATGATGTTCAAAGGGGATTGGGGATGCTTCCCCAACAAGCAAATTTGCGAAGATTGCACCGAAGGGAAAATCGAGAAAATGAGTGAACCTGTACAGGTTTACACTGCTTGCCAATTTGTGAGATTATGAATTTAGTATCGAGAATAGGGTACACCTAAATTTTGCAATGCTGCAACCCTATCATCGTTGCATGGATGAGTTGAGTATATTGCACTGAGAAAACCATCATGCGGAACATCTGAGATATGTTGGTCTAATACCGTCGCTAATTCAAGACCAAAACCAATTTTATAAGCAAATTCATCAGCCAGATACTCATTTTGTCTCATAGACCACATCAGAAAAAGCATACAGAACTTTACCCATAACCAAGAAAGTGCTGTTGATATTCCTGCGAAAACTGCGGTAATTATACCCATTACACCACTACGAGAGCATATTGCGAACAGCCCCATGATTGCAGAAAAAATCCAGTAGGATATTTTGATTAACAGGAGGCACCCGGATATAAATATATTGCCCCCGCCAATCAATAATTGGATAACAGTATGTCCGTATGAGAGATGTCCGATCTCATGGGCGAGAATTCCAAGTATCATATCATCGGAGAGTAAAAGCAATCCGTCAGTTATGCATAGTGTTTGCCTACCTAGAGCAAATGCATTTGGAGCAGGATCATGGATAATCTTCACTTTCACTTTTTTAGGACAGTATGATGTGTTCTCTTTTGCTTTATCTAAAACATATTGAACCAGCGGGACAACTCGAAGTTTTATATCTACTCTTTCGTATTATAGAACTAGAAGTTATTCAAGTAATAATTCTAGTTTTTTATTTTATCTAGAAGTGATATCATATCACTGAAGAGAAGTTAATCATTATAACTTGAGACATCCATAAGGTAAGCTCGTAAACAACGATTGATAGCTACGACTATTAATGTATCGTTCTTCTCTTCACTAAATAAACATACTGACTAGAAGTTGCTTATATTTAACTTCTAGTCTTTTATTTTGTAGGCATACATTATAATAGACTTAAGAAAGCAGAGAGATCGCCTCTTGGAAACACAGTTGTGATTTCGTTAAAAAAAGTTCTCTGCTTCCTTTTATGACATGAGTCAGTTTATATCCAAATAGGCCTTTTGATTTAT
>NZ_QTUM01000013.1:0-432 GCF_003435615.1 Catenibacterium sp. AM22-6LB | reverse complement strand
GACTATTAATGTATCGTTCTTCTCTTCACTAAATAAACATACTGACTAGAAGTTGCTTATATTTAACTTCTAGTCTTTTATTTTGTAGGCATACATTATAATAGACTTAAGAAAGCAGAGAGATCGCCTCTTGGAAACACAGTTGTGATTTCGTTAAAAAAAGTTCTCTGCTTCCTTTTATGACATGAGTCAGTTTATATCCAAATAGGCCTTTTGATTTATTGATAGAGCCTGCATGTAAGACGAAAATAGATAGTCATAAATCAGGAAGTTATGCTTTCAAATATTAAAGGAAAGAAGGAATGATCTATGAAAGGTCCAATAGTATCCATTGATGTCTCTAAGGGTAAATCAGATTACCAGGCATTCAAGAATCTGAATGTGAAGTATACAGGTTCACGTTCAATAAAGCACACAAAAGAAGGATTTGAT
>NZ_QTUM01000126.1:395-611 GCF_003435615.1 Catenibacterium sp. AM22-6LB | reverse complement strand
AACTGGATGAGAGCTGAGGATGTGCTCTCTCCAAAGGCCAGAAGAAAAACAAAGAAAGCCTTTAAGAAAAAACTTAAAGAAAGAATGAAAGACACTGCTTCAGAAAAGGTGAAGAATGAGATAAAGGAATCAATCAATATACTTGATGAACAGGATGCACATCCTAGACGTCCTAGATCAAAGTATGCGGGTGAGATGATACAGATGGATGCATCA
>NZ_QTUM01000126.1:0-385 GCF_003435615.1 Catenibacterium sp. AM22-6LB | reverse complement strand
TACAGATGGATGCATCTTCATTCCATTGGATTGAAGGAGAAGTGTGGCATCTGCATGTTGCGATTGATGATGCAGATGGAAAGGTTGTAGGAGCCTATTTTGACCGTCAGGAGACACTTAAAGGGTATTATGAGGTTCTTTATCAGATTCTTGTTAATCATGGCATTCCTGCAATGTTTTATACGGACAGACGCACTGTATTTGAATATAAAAGAAAAGACAAGCCTTCAGATGCTGAGGATACATTCACTCAGTTCTCTTATGCCTGTCATAATCTGGGAATTAAAATAAAAACTACGAGCGTACCCCAAGCAAAAGGAAGGGTTGAAAGACTCAACCAGACGCTCCAGTCACGATTACCAGTCGAACTAAGGCACGCTCATAT
>NZ_QTUM01000125.1:291-694 GCF_003435615.1 Catenibacterium sp. AM22-6LB | reverse complement strand
TGCCACACTTCTCCTTCAATCCAATGGAATGAAGATGCATCCATCTGTATCATCTCACCAGCATACTTTGATCTCGGACGTCTTGGATGTGCATCCTGTTCATCAAGTATATTGATTGATTCCTTTATCTCATTCCTAACCTTTTCAGAAGCAGTGTCATTCATTCTTTCTTTAAGTTTTTTCTTCAATGCTTTCTTTGTTTTTCTTCTGGCCTTTGGAGAGAGCACATCCTCAGCTCTCATCCAGTTGTTGAGTGTAGTATCACTTATCTTTATACCGAAGTCACTTTCTACAATTTCACAGAAGTGAGTGAAGTTTGCATCAGAGAAATCATTAATATAAAGAGAGATGATCTTATTCTTTATGTCCAAAGGAACTGCAGAAGCAGGCAGTCTTCCACGGT
>NZ_QTUM01000125.1:0-281 GCF_003435615.1 Catenibacterium sp. AM22-6LB | reverse complement strand
AGAAGCAGGCAGTCTTCCACGGTTGCCGTGCACGAAACCCTTCTTTCCCTGTTCCTTATATTTTATGATAAGTCTATTGATAGTTCTTACAGTACAGCCAAGTCTAGTAGCTGCTCTCTTCTTATTTCCATTTGTTTCTACAAGCTTCTTGATTATTTCATACTTATTCTGCTCATTCATTCTCAATTCAACCTTTCTCATAATAACCTCCCATGGAGGTTATAGTTTAACACGGCAAGTTGATAATGTCCCAATTGGGACATTATCAACTTGGATACATT
>NZ_QTUM01000124.1:0-727 GCF_003435615.1 Catenibacterium sp. AM22-6LB | reverse complement strand
CCATCTTTTGTTGTGGGAATATATCCTTTCTCTTTGATGCGTACCCAGCCAAGTGACGGAATCTTGATTCTGTGTCTTTCACAAAGGCAATCTTTAGGATTATTCCTTACAAAATACATTTTCACATCAGATCTGCCTTTCTTTTTGAATTTTGGAAAGGCGCTCTTGTGATTAAAGAATCTCTTAAATGCAGTCTGACCGTTATTTGCTGCCTGTGTTACCGATTTTGAATAAGCCTCCTTGATCCAGGAATATTCTGGATGGCTCGGAAGAAACTCATTGTTGAGCCATACTCTAAACTGGCTGCTGCTCATAAACTTTTTACTGCTTTCATAAAGCACCTTATTATGAGCAAGATAGAAGTTATAGATAAATCTGCAAGTACCTATTGTTTTACGAATCCTGACTTTCTGCTCCTCTGTCGGATTTATTTCCGTCTTGAAACTCTTCAGCAATTTCCTCATCCCTTTCTACAGTTTTTTTATACTTACGATACCCATTGCAGCCTACAGGAGAACACATGAAGTATTGAAACAATATCCTGCATGAGTTCTCCATCTGATTTCTAATCTAATTATAGAACAAGCAGAAAATCTATGCATCAAATTTAGCTTCAAGAACGCCGATTTATAGGCGTTAATAAAATTTAATTTTCACTTACCTGTGGCTTGTGGGTATTCAAATAAATCTTTTACATTACAAAACCATCTTAAAAATGCAATTTGAT
>NZ_QTUM01000123.1:490-735 GCF_003435615.1 Catenibacterium sp. AM22-6LB | reverse complement strand
TTTTCCTCCATTTCCCCGCGCCTTCGTTGCGCGGACACAAATATATAATCAAACTCAACCCCAAACTCAAATCCACCAAAACTCTAGTGTGCATCTCAATATAATAGTATAATCAAAGAGAGGTGGTATACTACAGAGCACGTAGGGGTGAGTAGGCAATTCTACTCAAATAGAATATCCTGAATGTTTATAAGTCGCCGCTATCTTTTCAAGCACAAATAAGTTGGACTTAGAGCCAGGACACT
>NZ_QTUM01000123.1:0-480 GCF_003435615.1 Catenibacterium sp. AM22-6LB | reverse complement strand
TTAGAGCCAGGACACTTATGATTGTACAATCAACTGAGTGATTAGCTTAGATAGCAGTCAATGCCACTTCTCTTCTTTCAATGAAAGGAGAGATTTTTTTATGAAGATTGTTAGACCAATCTGCTGTGGCATGGATGTTCACAAGAATATCATTGTGGCTACAATCGGTATTACTAATAAGAAAACTCGTATTACCGAATACATCCAAGAAACGTTTTCAACTTTAAACCCTGATTTACTGAATCTTAAACAGTGGCTCATTAATCACAAATGCTTTGATGCATGCATGGAATCTACTGGTAAATATTGGATTCCAGTTTTCAACATCTTAGAAGATGAAATCAATATTTACTTAACTCATCCAAAATATGTCAAAGCAATTAAAGGAAAGAAAACTGACAAGAAAGATTCAAAATGGATTTGTGATTTATTTAAACATGATCTAATCAAATTTTCTTTCATACCGCCCAAAGAAATAAG
>NZ_QTUM01000122.1:0-746 GCF_003435615.1 Catenibacterium sp. AM22-6LB | reverse complement strand
TCTTATTGATGTAATCAGTACGAATATTGTCAATTCTATGGTGAAGCTTCTGTATCTTAAGCTTTTGTTTCTGTATATTTCTTTTTTGAGTGGACTCTCCTTTCTTTAGATTTTCATACTTTCGAGAAAGACTTCTCTGTTCTCGAACAAGCTTTTTTTCAAGCTTCTTTAGTTTTGCAGATTTATTGATGTTCTTATAAATCTTTCCATTAGAAACAATCGCAAAGTCCTTTAATCCAAGGTCAATGCCAATTCCTTCACTGGAATTGTTAACTATCCTGTGATCTGGGATTTCTATAAGAACTGAAACATAGTATCTGTCAGCCTTTATTGAGGCATGACCGCTCTTAATTACGTATCCATCTTTTGTTGTGGGAATATATCCTTTCTCTTTGATGCGGACCCAGCCAAGTGACGGGATCTTGATTCTGTGTCTTTCGCAAAGACAATCTTTTGGATTATTCCTTACAAAATACATTTTCACATCAGATCTGCCTTTCTTCTTAAATTTTGGAAAGGCGCTCTTGTGATCAAAGAATTTTTCAAATGCGGTCTGTCCGTTATTTACTGCCTGTGTTACCGATTTTGAATAAGCTTCCTTGATCCAGGAATATTCTGGATGGCTCGGAAGAAACTCATTGTTGAGCCATACTCTAAACTGGATGCTGCTCATAAATTTTTTTCCATTTTCATGAAGCTCCTTATTATGAGCAAGATAGAAGTTATAGATAAATCTGCAAGTACCT
>NZ_QTUM01000121.1:503-764 GCF_003435615.1 Catenibacterium sp. AM22-6LB | reverse complement strand
ATTCTAGATTCCATTAAACACTGCAATATCGAAACTGATCAAAGGTTTAAAATGAATGAATCAATGATTCATATGGAAGAATTACAAGTCCATATTAATAACTGTGAAATCGAAATAATGAAACGTGCAGCACCAATGTTCGATCAATTCATGCACATCATCCAACTACCAGGTATCAGCACTTTATCTGCAATTCTTATTATTTCAGAAATCGGAGTAGATATGAAACAATTCGAATCAGATAAACAGCTAACCTGTTGG
>NZ_QTUM01000121.1:0-493 GCF_003435615.1 Catenibacterium sp. AM22-6LB | reverse complement strand
TCAGATAAACAGCTAACCTGTTGGGCTGGATTAGCACCTGCAAATAACGAAAGTGCTAATAAGAAAAAATCAGTTCGTATTTCTAAAGCAGGTCAATATTTAAAACCTTTATTAGTTCAGTGTGCTCTTGGAGCAATCAAAGATAAGGAGGGCTATTTTGGAATCAAGTATTCTCGTATCAAAAAGAGACGAGGCCACAAAAAAGCCATTATCGCAATTGCAAGAATGATGCTTGTCAGTATATACCATATGATTCTTACTGGAGAGACCTTTAATCCTTCAGATTATGAATCATTTAGAAATCCTAAGCCACCTATAAAGCAACAAGATTTAACAGAAGAATCAGCAATTGAGTTTCTTAAGAAATCAGGTTTTGATGTTTCTAAATTAACTAAACCATAATATTCAATTATTCTATTTTTTCTAAATTATTCAAACTTGTTTTTAAGTTCGTCTTTTTTTATACGTTTTGATTGATTTTTGTTTCACACTT
>NZ_QTUM01000120.1:0-767 GCF_003435615.1 Catenibacterium sp. AM22-6LB | reverse complement strand
ATATACTTTTTCTTTTCTTTCTTAGGTGCCTCCTTAGGAGCATCAAATTCCTTTGATATTAGTTCATGTTCAGCTACTTCTTCCATCAGATAAAGATTATCATCGATATTTGCCAGAAGCTGTCCATCAAATGTCTCTATGACCATGCAGTTAGTCTTTCCTGCAAAAAATCTTCTGTCTCCATTTTCGGTCACAGGAAAATAGAATTTACTCTGGAATCTAATGCAGTGGCCACTATCGATGGTTCTAGTTGAAAGTACTGCAAGAGTACGATTGATTTTCTCCATAGATGGTTGCTTCTCATATACCGATTTGGTACTATTAAGATGTAGAGCGAACTGATTATTGTATTTTTTTATGTAGTGGTTTAAAAATACATTTGCGTCCTCTATATTGGTGATATGAGCGTGCCTTAGTTCGACTGGTAATCGTGACTGGAGCGTCTGGTTGAGTCTTTCGACTCTGCCTTTTGCTTGGGGTACGCTCGTAGTTTTTATTTCAATTCCCAGATTATGACAGGCATAAGAGAACTGAGTGAATGTATCCTCAGCATCTGAAGGCTTGTCTTTTCTTTTATATTCAAATACAGTGCGTCTGTCCGTATAAAACATTGCAGGAATGCCATGATTAACAAGAATCTGATAAAGAACCTCATAATACCCTTTAAGTGTCTCCTGACGGTCAAAATAGGCTCCTACAACCTTTCCATCTGCATCATCAATCGCAACATGCAGATGCCACACTTCTCCTTCAATCCAATGGAATGA
>NZ_QTUM01000012.1:0-44567 GCF_003435615.1 Catenibacterium sp. AM22-6LB | reverse complement strand
TTGTATGCCGGGCATGGCATATATCTAGGTGGTGAAAGTCCACTGTGGGGGCGATGTCGCAACTGCCAACCACTAGCCAAAATCAAGGGTGTCTATCGTGAGATAGAATCTGAAAGAAGATGGAGGCAAAACTCTGGTCCGAGGAACACGAATCACATATAAGGCGTATAAACGGGGATGAGTGTGCAAAACAACACGAAGTCATAAGAGATTGCGGAATAGGACTGTTATATGTAAATGTGGCGGATATATGGAGAGAAAGAGATATGACCTTATCCCGGGAGGTCTTGTGAGGGATAATTATCCTAGCAACAGCGAATCACAAGAAGTCAGCAGAGGTCGTAGTAGTGAAGAAATTTCTGTAATGGAAATGGAGCGAAGGACCGAATAAATCTATCAGTTATTAAAATTAGGATTGATTCCATTATGCGTAAGCGTCAGAGATAGTACAAATACACTAGGAAGCCCGAAAGAAGAATGTAGGGGAAGTGAGCATAATGGATAGCGAGAGAAATGGAGGTAACGGAAATTATGAAAACTGATAACACATTACTTGATAAGATGCTAAGTGAAGAAAATCTTGGTCTGGCACTGGCCCAAGTAAGAAGAAACAGAGGTGCTTGTGGAATAGATGGTATGGAAGTATCGGATTTAAAGGATTATTTAGATGAAAATCTTGATGAAATCAAAGAATCGATACGTAAAAGAACATATAAACCACAACCGGTAAAAAGAGTAGAGATACCAAAACCTGACGGTGGTGTTAGAAAGTTAGGAGTACCAACAGTCTTAGATAGGTTTGTACAACAAGCAATCGCACAAGTACTTATACCAATCTATGAACCGAAATTCAGTGATAACAGTTTTGGATTTAGGCCGAATAGATGTTGTGAAATGGCAATTATCAAAGCATTGGAATACATGAATGATGGATTCCAATGGGTTGTTGATATTGATTTGGAGAAATTCTTTGATACAGTCAACCATGATAAACTGATTAGTCTTGTGATGAAGGATGTGAAAAGCGGAGAGATTGTATCGCTCATTAGAAAATTCCTTGTCAGTGGAATCATGGTTGATAAAGAATATAAGGAGTCAATTATCGGAACACCACAAGGTGGGAATCTAAGTCCACTTCTTAGTAATATCATACTCAATGAACTTGACAAAGAACTTGAAGCAAGAGGACTGCGCTTTACACGATACGCTGATGACTGCATCATTTTAGTGGGAAGCAGTAAAGCAGCCGATAGAGTTATGGCTAACATAAGCAAGTACATTGAGAATAAACTCGGTCTTAAAGTCAATATGACTAAAAGTAAAGTATCCAAACCAAATGATATCAAATATCTAGGTTTTGGATTCTATTATGATGAATTCCATAGACAATGGAAAGCAAAACCCCACCAAGTGTCAATCAATAAATTAAAAGATAAATTAAAGAAGCTTACAAAAAGAAGCTGGTCAGTATCGTGGGAGTATAGATGCACAAAACTTAGACAGCTTATTATAGGATGGGTTAATTACTATCGAATAGGACAATTCAAAATGATATGTCAAAAAATCGATAGATGGATAAGATTTAGAATCAGAATGTATCTGTGGAAGAAATGGAAAACAAACAAAAATAGAGAAAGACAGTTAAGGAAATTAGGAGCCTACCAATGGCAAGCTAAAACCTGGTCGAATACTCGTAAATCATACGCTAGATGTGCGAGTACATTTCTTTTATCCGTGATAACAAATGGATTACTAAATAGAAAAGGTCTGCCATCATTGACAGACCAATATCAGTTAAAACATATTTCAGTATAGATTTAAACCGCCGTGTGCCGAACGGCTTGCCCGGTGGTGTGAGAGGACGAAAATAATTTTAATTATTTTCTCCTACTCGATTATGCACTGATATAGTTTAAAACTATGGTACCCTATTCTATAAAACTATAATCCTACTAAAGCAGTAGATATTATCGTGTTTTGTGTTGACGCACTAAATTTGTGGTGCTAAGATGAAACCACATCAAGAAAAGACAGTGAAAAGAAGAGTACTGTAATGAAACTTATACAGAGAGTTCCGTTAGCTGAGAAGGAATGAAGGGAAGTTATAGGAAGATGGTCTTGGAGTTGCATGGCTGAAATGTAAGTCATGACGGGAGCGCCCGTTACAGCGATAGAGTATGCAGGTACTCGAAGAGGTTATTAAGGTGACTTAATAATGAATTTAGGTGGTAACACGAAACATTACGTTCTCGTCCTATTATATGGATGAGAACGTTTTTTATTTAAGGGAAGGAGTGAAAACATGATCCACTTAGAACATGTTACAAAGACTTTTAAGACTAAAGATGGCGATGTCCATGCTGTCAAAGATGTCAGTCTGAATATTGAAGAAGGTGAAATCTACGGTATTATTGGTTTCTCAGGGGCTGGTAAATCTACATTAGTAAGATGTATCAACTTATTAGAAAAACCTGATAGCGGTGCTGTTGTATTTGGAGATAAAGATTTATTAAAACTATCCGATGCAGATTTAAGAAAAGAAAGAGAAAAGATTGGAATGATCTTCCAGCACTTTAATCTTTACAACAGTCGTACTATTTATGACAATATCGCTTTTCCATTAAAACATCTAGGCTGGAGTAAGGATAAGATTCAAAAGAGAGTCTTAGAATTACTCGAACTTATCGATTTGGTAGAAAGAAAGGATTCTTATCCAAGTCAGTTATCTGGAGGACAGAAACAAAGAGTCGCAATCGCAAGAGCGCTTGCCAACAATCCTAAAGTACTTCTATGTGATGAAGCCACAAGTGCTTTAGACCCTCAGACAACACAAAGTATTCTTCAGCTTATTAAGAAAGTAAATAAAGAACTTGGCTTAACAGTTATTTTAATTACTCATGAAATGGCTGTAGTGAAGGAAGTATGTGATAAGGTGGCAGTGATGGAAGATGGTAGAGTTGTGGAACAAGGAAACATTGTAGATATCTTCTCTAATCCACAGCATCAGATTACTAAGAACTTTATTGCAACTACAAACAATCTTAATAAGATTGATGAATTGATTAAAGACAATCATCGTATTACACAGTTAAATGAAAACCAGCAGATGGTAAAATTACAGTATCAGAGTTCTAATACAGATGTCGCATTAATCTCAGTATTATCAAGAGATTATAGTGTTGATTGTTCTATTATCTTTGGGAATGTAGAAATTATCCAGGGACAGCCAATTGGTACACTCATTACAATCTTTACTGGTGAAGATGTAGATATCAAGAAAGCATTAGAATTCACAAAACAGCAGGGAGTTAAAGTGGAGGTGATTAAACGTGGTAACTAAGTTATTTCCAAACGTTATAGAGTTTGCTTCAGATTTTCCACAGGCAATTATTGATACATTAATTATGTTAGTTGTCAGTGGTTTAATCTCAGTCGTTATTGGAGTCTTCTTAGCAGTAATCGTAGTAATCACTAGAAAAGATGGTTTAAAAGAAAATGAACCTGTTTTCTGGCTCTTAGATAAGATTATTAACTTGTTTAGATCTATCCCATTCATTATCTTGATTCCTACTGTTGCAGTACTCTCTCGTGCCTTATTTGGTACAACTATTGGTATCGAAGGTGCACTTGTTCCTCTAGTTATAGGAACAGCACCATTTGTCGCAAGACAGATGGAATCAGCCATTATGGAAATTGATCCAGGAATCATTGAAGCAAGTATTGCGATGGGACTCAGTACAAAAGAAATCATCTTTGATGTTTATCTAAGAGAAAATATTCCAGGGATGATCAGAGGTCTTACAATTTCATTTATTGCGTTAGTTGGACAGATTGCGATTGTTGGTTCTGTTGGCGCAGGCGGACTTGGTGATATGGCGATCAGATATGGTCTACAGAGATCAATGGGAGATATCACATTCGTCGTTATTATCTTAATTCTTATTTTAATTTCAATTGTTCAGGCAATTGGTGACAAACTCGTAGAAAAAACAACACATTAATTAATACATTGGAGGAAAATATTATGAACAAAAACATTTTAAAAGTATTTACAGCAGGTCTTTTAGCTTTCTCATTAGCAGGATGTGGAAGTAAGTCAGATTCTAAAACTATTACAGTAGGTGCAACAACTTCACCTCATGCTATTATCTTAAAGCATATCCAGCCAGAATTTGAAAAAGCAGGATATAAATTAAAGATTAAGGAATTCTCAGATTATCCTAACATCAACCCATCTACTTCAGATGGTTCATTAGATGCAAACTTCTTCCAGCATCAGCCATACTTAACTTCTTACAACAAGGATAAGGGTTATAAGAAGGGTGATGATGGATATCTAGTATCAGTAGGTGCAATCCACTTTGAACCTTTAGGATTATACTCAACTCAATATAAAGCAGTATCTGATATTAAAGATGGTGCTAAGATTGCAATTCCTAATGATGCTACAAATGAAGCAAGAGCTTTATTATTACTTGCAGACAATGGTGTTCTTACATTAAAGAAAGACACAGGTGTAACTGCAACTAAGAAGGATGTTGTTTCTTACAACAAAAAAGTTGAATTAGTAGAAGTAGATGCTGCACAGGTGGCTTCTAAATTACCTGATGTTGATTTTGGTATTATTAATGGTAACTATGCATTAGATGCAAAAGTAACAGATAAGATCATTACTTCTGAAGATTCAAATTCTGAAGCTGCAAAGACTTACCAGAATATTATCGCTGTAAAAGAATCAAATAAAGATAATAAAGCAATTAAGAAACTAGTTGAAATCTTAAAGAGCGATAGCACTAAGAAATGGATTGAAAAGAAATTTGGAGTATCTGTAAAACCTGCAGAATAATGAATTGAGGCGGTCATTCGACCGCTTTTAGACTGTTGACAAACAAAATGTTAACAGTCTTTTTTTAAGCAAAAAAAAATAAAAATACCAATTTGGGTTATCCCAATTGATATTTTCATTAAATTTGTTACTAGTATGAGGAATATACAAATGTAATTATAATCCAAGCTTTGCTTTCATAGCAGCAAGTTCGTCTTCTACAGAAGCATCACCTTTTGAGGTATATTTATCAGCTAAAGAAGAAGCTGCACTTGTATGAGCATTTAATTCGGCTTCAGCAGTAGCTGCATCTAACATTTTTTCAGCTTTCTTTTCATAACGTTCAAATGATTCCATAGAAGATTTAGCCTTATCTCCACCAGAGACTATTGTATTAATATGTTCTTGAGCTTTTGCAGAAGCAACAGTTGCTTTAATAGCATCTCTTCTAGCTTCTAATGTTTCAATATCATTGACAAGTTTATCATACATTTGACGCATTTTATCTTCATTAGCATGAGTTAGTTCTTGTGTCTTTTTATAAGAAACAAGATTGCTTTCATATTGTTGCTTTTTAGCAATTAATGTTCTAGTATCATCTTCATTACCAGCCTTTAAGGCATTTTGTGCAGCTGTTGTATATTTTGCGATTTCTGCTTCACATTCTTTCACTTGACGATCTGCAGTTTTTGCATCCGCAATAATATTAGCTGTTTCTTTTTTTACTTCAGCTAAATCTTCCTTTAAATTTCTTAATGTTTGATCAATCATTTTTGCTGGATCTTCACATTTGTCTAATAAAGCATTAATATTGCTTTTCATAATGTCAGTAAATCTAGAAATAATTCCCATAGTTATTCTTTCCTTTCTTCATTTAAATACTTCTCTCTTAATTCATCAGTTTTATCAAGAGGTGTTTTTAAAATTTCAATTGTTTCTTCGGCTTTTTCTTTATCACGTTTAAACTTTATGCGTAAGATATAAATGGTCCCACCTAAAACAATCATAATTCCAACTATAATACATATAATTTTTATAATATCTTTAGAAGTAGTTGTTCTTGTCATAATCGTTTTTGCGGTAGAATCATATACCTTTGTAAAAACATCTACTGTAGAAAGCGAACTATCACTCCAATAACGATCAATATAGTTCCAAAAAATATCAATCGCTTCACTATCCATTACAGAAGTAACTTGTTTCCCATTGACATAAGCCATATATCCAATTTCATTAGGATTAGAGTCCGCATAGTAGATGAGTAAAAACGTACCTTCATTATCAATATTTTCTTCATACCAAGTTTGTGCGTAACTATTTTTTTGATCATCACTTATTAGAGTCGAATCATAGCTTTTTAAATAAATATAAGGCTGAACTCCCGTTTTATTATAGAAGTTCATAAGATTTTTAGAAAGTCGTGAACTGTTTTCAATATAACCTAATTCATCTTTAATACAATTATTGTTATAAGGAACACGATTTTCTATTTTTTCACGATTAATTGTAGAAACAACTTTATTATGATTATTGCTTATCATGAAAAAACTAAAAACAATTATCGCAAAAATAATAATAATACAAACAATTAATGTTCCTAAACCACTAGTAGAACCTGTATAACCATGTCTGCTATTTCTATAATAGCCTCTTCGATAAGGAGAAGTATTATGATAATGGTTTATAGAAGGGCCTCTATTAAAAGAGGAACCTCCTGTAGGACGACTTGATTGACCAACGTGATGACCACCACTTACGCGACTACTTGAATGCCCACCAGAAGAACGATGCCCACCACTGCTAGTTCCAGGTCTTGGCATATTTTCACCTCTTTTCCTTGTTTTTTTAGTACAATAATTATAACTTAATTTAATTTTTAAAAGTAGAGATAAATAGAAAATGTAAGAAATGTAAGAAATTGAGACACAAGTAACTTATTTCGTTTATTATAACATAAAATAAAAGGTGATAGATTTTAAAGAACTATTATGAAGCGCTAGTTGTATTGTTTACTTCAAATAGCAATTCTATATAAACTTACATTTTCATCTAATTTGTTGACAATCTAAAGCAATCGATTGATCGCTTTTTGTTTATCTAGAAGAGTATTTCTTATATAATAGTTCTATAAGGAGAAAATCTTATGGAATTTGATCAGTTATTAGAAGAAAGATACTCTGTTAGAAAGTTCTCTAATCAGAAGGTAGAAAAAGAAAAAATAGATAAAATATTAGAAACTGCAAGAATAGCACCTACAGCTGTAAACTATCAGCCACAAAGAATACTTGTAGTAGAAGATCCAGATAATCTTGCAAAACTAAAGGAATGTACTAGATATCATTTCCATGCGCCTCTCGCAATGATCTTATGTTATGACAAGACTGTATCATGGAAGGATATGCATAATAGAGAATGTGGTGAAGTAGATGTGTCTATTGTTGCTACATATATGATGCTTAAACTCTTTGATTTAGGATTAGGGTCTACTTATGTAGGTTCTTTTGATTATAAGGAGTTAATCAAACAGTTTAATATTCCTGAAAATTATGTACCAGTGATGATCTTACCTATTGGTTATCCAAGAGAAGATTGTGTACCTGGACCAATGCATGATAAGAGAAAACCACTCAATGCGATTGTGTCTTATGAGGAATATACACAGGGGGAACAATAATGGAGTTATTAATAAAACAATTAGAAGAACTTATTTCACCAAATGAATGGTTTGTGACTAACTTGTCTAATGCGAGTGCTTTAATGATGGATGTAATTGATGATATTAGCTGGGTAGGCTTTTATGTGATGAGAGCAGGGGAACTTGTCTTAGGTCCTTTCCAGGGTAAAGTGGCATGTACACATATTAAAGTAGGAAAGGGCGCATGTGGTGTATGTGTACAGGGAGACCAGACAATTCTTATTGAAGATGTGTCTACATTCCCTGGCTATATTGCCTGTGATGCAGAAGCAAAGTCTGAAATTGTAGTCCCTTTACATGATGAAGAAGGTAAAGTGATTGCAGTATTAGATGTAGATTCTAATTCATTGGCTCGTTTTGGTGATCAGGAACAGGAGTTATTTGAAGCTCTTGGTAAAGTATTGGAGAAATCATTATGGAGCGAAAAAGTAGACGCTTAAGTTATATTCTCAGACATTGTCCAGAAAGTATTGGTCTTGAATTAGATGATCATGGTTATGGTGATGTTCAAAAGATATTAGATGCATTAAATATCACATTAAAACAATTAGATACAATTGTGAGAGAAGATGAGAAACAGCGTTATTCGTATAATGTCGATCATACAAGAATACGTGCGAATCAAGGACATTCTATTCCTGTTAATGCAGATTTAAAAGAAGTCCAGCCACCAGATATTCTATATCATGGCACAGCAACTCGTTTTGTTTCTTCTATTCTAGAAGAAGGTATTTTGAGTCAGACACGTTTATACGTTCATTTGTCTCAAGACAAAGAAACTGCAACGAAGGTTGGCTCAAGACATGGTGAACCGTATGTCTTTATTATTGATACAAAACAGATGTATAAAGACGGATACAAGTTCTTTCTCTCAGAAAACAATATCTATCTTACAAAGATTATACCTACAAAATACTTATTGGCTTCCACCTAAGGAAGCCTTTTGTGCTATACTTGTCTAGAGAATATAAAGGAGGGGTTTTTATGACTCTAGATGAGTTAAAGATTGGCGAAAGTGCTACAGTTACTTATGTAGGGGGATCTGGGTCATTAAGACAACATTTCCTAGATATGGGTTTAATACCAGGTTCTGTTGTAACATTGGAGAAATTCGCCCCAATGGGTGATCCAATGGAATTACGTATTCATGGCTATGAGCTAACATTACGTTTAGATGATGCAAAAAAGATTGGAATAGATATGACAACTAAAGGTGTGGAAGATCATACACCTATTCCACCTATTCAACACCATATTCACCCAGGACTTGGTGAAGGTGGTAAATATCATGATAAAGAAACTGAAAATCCTTTATCAGAAGGAACACAGATTACCTTTGCATTAGCAGGTAACCAGAACTGTGGCAAAACTACATTATTTAATCAATTAACAGGTTCTAATCAACATGTAGGGAACTTCCCTGGTGTGACTGTTGATAGAAAGAGCGGGTCTATTAAAGGACATCCAGAAACACTTGTAACTGATTTGCCAGGTATTTATTCTTTATCTCCTTATACAAGTGAAGAATTAGTATCTAGACAGTATATCTTAGATGAAAAACCCAAAGGAATCATCAATATCGTAGATGCAACAAATATAGAAAGAAACCTATATCTCACTATGCAGTTAATGGAACTAGATGTACCAATGGTTCTTGCACTGAATATGATGGATGAAGTAAGAGGTAATGGTGGTTATGTTCATCTAAATAAGATGGAAGAACTATTGGGTATCCCAGTTGTTCCTATTTCTGCAGCTAAGAATGAAGGTATTGATGAACTAGTGAATCATGCCATCCATGTAGCGAAATATCAAGAAGCACCTTTAAGACAGGACTTTTGTGATGAAAATGATGAAGGTGGAGCAGTGCATAGATGCTTACATGCCATCATGCATTTAATTGAAGACCATGCAAAGCGAGCTGGTATACCATTACGTTTTGCAGCTAATAAATTAGTAGAAGGTGATGCAAGAGTAGAAGCAGCCTTAGACCTTGATACAAATGAAAAAGAAATGATTGAACATATCATTTCACAGATGGAAGAAGAAAGAGGATTAGACCGTACTGCTGCTATTGCAGATATGCGTTTCACTTTTATTAATAAATTAGTCAAAGAAACAGTTGTTAAACCACATGAAAGTAAAGAAAGAGAAAGAAGCCGTAAGATTGATGAAGTCTTAACAGGTAAATATACAGGTGTACCAGCTTTTATCATTATTATGGCTTTGGTATTCTTCTTAACCTTTAATGTATTTGGTGCCTGGGGGCAGTCACTTATGGAAATGGGTGTAGATGCATTGACTAAAATAGTTGATCAAGGACTCACTGCATGGGATATTAATCCAGTACTTCATTCATTAGTTATTGATGGTGTATTCCAGGGTGTGGGCTCTATTATCAGTTTCTTACCTATTATCGTTATTTTATTCTTCTTCTTATCATTACTAGAAGATACAGGATATATGGCTCGTGTTGCTTTTGTAAGTGATAAACTACTCAGAAAGATTGGTTTATCAGGAAGAAGTATTGTGCCAATGTTGATTGGATTTGGATGTTCTGTACCAAGCGTTATGGCAAGCCGTACACTTCCTTCAGAACGTGACCGTAAGATGACAATCATGTTGACACCATTTATGAGTTGTACTGCAAAACTTCCAATCTATGCATTCTTTGCAGCTGCATTCTTCCCTAAACAGGCTGGCTTAGTCATGGTTGGATTATATATCTTTGGTATTGTGATGGGTATTATTACAGCACTTATTTCTAAGCGTTTCTTATTCAAGGGTGAAGCTGTTCCATTTGTGATGGAACTGCCTAACTACCGTATGCCTAGCGCAAAGACTACTTTCCAATTATTATGGGATAAAGCCAAGGACTTCTTACAAAGAGCTTTTGGAATTATCTTTATCGCTTCTATTGTCATCTGGTTCTTACAGAGCTTTAACTTAAGATTAGATTTAGTTACTAATTCACAGGATAGTATCTTAGCTATGATAGCAGGATTCATTGCACCAATCTTCAAACCTTTAGGTTTTGGTGATTGGAGAATCTCTACATCACTTATTGCAGGATTTATGGCTAAAGAAAGTGTTGTTTCTACACTCTCAGTATTATTCAAAGGAACAGAATCTTTAATGACAGTACTTACACCTCTAGGTGCATTATCACTCTTAATATTCTGTTTATTATATACACCTTGCGTAGCAGCTATTGCTTCTATTAAAAGAGAATTAGGCGCTGCCTGGGCTATGAAAATTGTGGTATTCCAGTGTGTTATTGCCTGGATTTGTGCCTTTATCGTACATACTATTGGATTACTCTTTATATAATTATTTTTTTCAAAATAGTTGTAATGTTTGATACATTTATTGTGATTAATTATAATAAAAGTATTGAAGGAGGTGTTCATCATGAAGTTATCTAAAATCATACTTTATTCAGATGCGAAAGGACGTGGGATTAAACCAGATGCTTGCGTAGAAGTCAGTCAGCGTTTAACAATCCTAGGTGATGGACACATCTGGTTTACCGGATATGATTATGGAGATGGATTTAACTCTAGAAGAATCACTAGACGTAAAAGAGTGAATATAGGTCAAGAAAAAGCAGAAACACTCTTAGAACTATTAAAAGAATTCTTTCTTGAATCTTCTAATCATCCATCATCTACAAATCGTGACTGGTGGCGTATTCAGTTAATTGATGAAGATGGACATGAATACAACTATAATGTATCTGCCGTAGGAGATGTTATTCTCAAAGAAATAGATATAACACAATACATGAGGAATATTATTCCTATAGATGATATGTACTTGTTTGGGAAAAAGGATTCACATAATTTGACATAATCGAATTATAATCTTAACACAATCTTTAAGTATTATATATATCGTAGTCAAGCAATCCCTTCCCTTCGTTAGACTACAAAGTACAAGAGTAAATACAAGAAAGAAGATAAGTGTTCCCCATGCTTATCTTTTTTCTTTATCATATAGTTTGTGCTTACTAACTAATTTATGTAATATGAAGGACAGGAGGTATTATATGGTTTTAATTATACCCTTTATTGGAACAACATTAGGTGCAGCCTGTGTGTTCTTTATGAAAAAAGAATTAAGTATCAATATACAAAAAGCACTTACTGGATTTGCGGCAGGTGTGATGGTTGCTGCCTCTATCTGGAGTTTAATTATTCCTTCACTTGAACAGGCGTCTACCTTTATTCCTGCACTTATTGGATTTTGGTTAGGTATTCTATTCTTATTATTGCTTGATCATTTGATTCCTCATATGCATCTAGACCATAGTCAGGAAGGACCACGAAGTCACTTATCTCAAACAATCAAGCTTGTACTTGCAGTAACGATTCACAACATTCCTGAAGGAATGGCAGTCGGTATTGTTTATGCATCTTACTTATCAGGAAATCATACAATTACGGCCATGGGTGCACTCGCACTATCTTTAGGTATCGCAATACAGAACTTTCCTGAAGGTGCTATTGTATCCATGCCTTTAAGAAGTACAGGTGCGTCACGATTGAAGTCATTTATGTATGGCACATTATCAGGTATTGTAGAACCCATAGGTGGTTTCATTACAATCTTACTTGCACGTTATATTATCTCAGTGATGCCTTATCTACTTAGTTTTGCGGCAGGCGCAATGATGTATGTGGTAGTAGAAGAATTAATTCCTGAGATGAGTCAGGGAGAACATTCACACCTAGGTGTCTTGTTTTTTTCAGTAGGTTTTACTTTGATGATGGTTCTAGATGTGGCATTAGGTTAATTCGTAGTATTCATCTTTACTATTATTTAAATTAAGCATAAGATAGAGATAAGAGGTGAAATAAATGCGAAAGATATTCATAGTTTTATTGATGTCTTTGTTTTTTATAAGCCCAGTTTATGCAGATAATCATGTAGTCAATGTCAGTTATGATGGAGAAGTAACAACAGCTTCTGGAACAGCACCATCACTTCCACTCAAGGCAAAGATTACTTTCTATGATGGGAGTGAGAAGGATTATAATATCGACTGGAATACATTTGATGAAAGCTTATATAAGACAAGAAATGCGAGTCAATTTACTGTCACAGGTTCAATTGCGGACTTACAAGTGACAACAAGTTGTATAGTGAATGTAGAAGCGGCTAAAATAACACATATCGATGAATTAGCCAATAAAACAGTGATTATAGGAGAAGCTCTCTCTTTACCTGCCACCGCTTCTGTGACATGGTCCAATGGGGATCAATCAAATGAAATTATACGCTGGGATAATTATGATGATAATGCCTTAAAATATGTACATACTTTTTCTTTAACTGGTCATATTTATGACCAGACGATTACACAGACAGTTCATGTAAAGTATGCATCTATTACAAGTGTGAGTGTTCCTGCAGTTGTTTCTACTACAGTGGGTGTAGAAGCAGAATTACCACAATATGCGACTGTTAGTTACTCTAATAAGACAAGTAAGAAGGTTAAGATTATTTGGGACAACCAGGTCTTTAATGAAGCGGGTAAGTATACAGTTTATGGGAAGTTATATAAGTCTACACATAAAGTCTCTATACGTGTAGAAGTAAAGAAAAATAAGGATACAACGATAGAAACACCAAAACAGGAAGAACTTGTAAAAAAGACTAAGAAAAAGAATAAGAAGGTTCAAAAAGAAGAGAAGTCATCTTTTTCTTATATGATCGCATTAGTTGTATTTTTAGCTATTTTATTTGGTTTTATCACATTTATTTCTTTTATTAAAAGAAAGATTAGAATTCAAGAGAATCGTTAAGGATTCTCTTTCTATTTTTGTTTATATAGTAAGCGCTTGCTGGAGGGTAGGATATGAATGAAATAAGGGGTGTTAGAAAAAAGAATGTGATAAAGATTATTCAATCATTAGTAAAACAGGGTGGTTGTACTAAGAATGAATTAGTATTCTATACAGGTTTATCTTTGTCTACGATTGATAGTCTTTTAGAAGAAATGTTGAAAAGTAATCTAGTGATTAAGGCAGGCTATAGAGAATCAACAGGTGGTAGACCAAGTATGTCTTATACAGTGAATGGAGAGTTTTCACAGACGTTATGTATTTATACATATAAGCATGATAAGACAATAACAGTTATAGGACGTCTTTATAATCTTTATAGTGAGATGATGGAAGAAAAGAGAAGAGATATACCTAAGTTAGATCATGATGCATTATGTTCTTTTATTGATGGAATGTTGAATGCTCAGGTGCATACAATATGTCTCTCTTTACCTGATTGTAATATAGATTTAAAGCACTATTATAAACAACGTGTACTTGTAAAGAATGATGTGTATATGGGGGCTATAGGCGCTTATATCAAGCATATGCAGTATGATTCTATCGTCTTATTGGATTCAAAAGTCAATTCACGTTTAGGAATAGTTATTAATGGACATCTTGTAGAAGGAAAGAGTTCTATTGCCGGGCAAATTCGTTATATGCCTTTGATAGAAAATAAGAATAGACGTTCTATGAAAGGCAGAAGCCAATTACTTGTCATAGAACTACAGAATATTATTGGTATGTTGAATCCCGAAGCCGTTGTGATATGTGCTCAAGCTATTGATCAACATTATGTAGAAGAAGAATTATTAAAGATCTTTAAGATGAATGATATGCCACATTTAATATATATTGATGACTTTATTGATGAAGTCATGTTAGGTATGGAGAGTATAAGCAAAGACAGTTTATTTGACAATCTATCAAGATAAAGTATGATGGTAGAAAGGGGTGAAATAGATGTCACAAACAGTATTAATTACAGGTGCTTCTAATGGAATAGGGAAAGCATGTGCACGTGTGTTTGCGAGAAAAGGATACGATCTTGTTCTTGTTGCACGTCATAGAGAAAAACTAGAAGCAGTAAAGAAAGAATTATCAGAATATGATGTACATATCAAAGTGGTTGCAATGGATCTTACAGGAGAAGATGCTGCTGTGGATTTATATAATAACTTAGTTCTTGATGATATAAGTATTGATATTCTAGTGAATAATGCAGGTTTTGGAGATCATGGAGCATTCCATGATGCATCATGGGAAAAACAGAAAAAGATGGTTTTATTGAATATAATGGCTTTAATGCAGATGACTTATGTATTTGGTCAGTCAATGAAACGTAGAAAGAAAGGCCGTATATTGAATGTGGCTTCTATTGCAGGACTTTGTGCAGGACCTTATATGTCTACCTATTATGCAACAAAAGCTTTTGTATTGTCTTTTAGTGAATCCATTGCGTATGAGTTAAAGAATTATAATGTAGAAGTATCATGTTTATGCCCTGGCCCTACTAAAACAGGATTTATGGATGTAGCTAACTTAGGGCAGTCTCCGATGTTTAAATTATTTAAACCACAGTCTGCAGAAGCAGTGGCTGAAATAGGTATTCAAGGTTTGTTTGATAATCGTTTAGTTCAGTTTACTGGTTTATCAGGACACTTATTAAATCTTGCAGCAAGACTCTTACCACGTTCATTTTTGAGTTCATGTACAGGATTTGTGAATGGAAAGAGAAAAGTATGATTGAACATCCATTAGAACCAATCATAGATGAACAATGTGAAGTATTGATACTAGGAAGTTTCCCTTCAGTGAAATCAAGGGAAATTTCTTTCTATTATGGACATCCACAAAATAGATTTTGGAAAATTATTGGTACTATCACAGAGACAAACTATGAAACAATAGAAGATAAGAAAAAGATGTTACTGGAACATCATATTGCGATATGGGATATCATCCACTCATGTACTATTACAGGAAGCAGTGATGCCTCTATTAAGGATGTCGTACCAAATGATATTAAGACATTAATACAAGGTACAAATATTAAAAGAATATATTGTAATGGAGGCACATCTTTAAAGCTATATAAGAAATATCAGGAAAAAGAAACAGGAATAAAAGCAATCCTTTTACCTTCCTCTTCTCCTGCCAATGCACGTTATCGATTATGTGATTTAGTTGATATATGGAAGAAAAAATTGACTTTGTAATAACCTTTCTGTATGATTAATCATGTTAATCAAGGAGGACATATATGGAATCAATCGCATTATGGTTTGCAGGAACATTAGGTAAATACATTTCATCTAAGCTTGCAGTATTTATTGTATCTTTAGTTCCTATTCTTGAATGTCGTGGAGGATTAATTGCATCAGCATTATTAAAAGTAGATATTCGTTATGCAGTACCTCTATGTATTCTAGGAAATATCTTACCAATTCCATTTATTTTATTATTTATTAAACGTATATTTAAATGGCTTAAGAAGTTTGACTTCTTCAGACCTTTGATTGAAAAACTAGAAAACCGTGCTATGAATAAGAGTAAGAATATGAGTAATGGTGAATTCTTAGGACTCTTATTATTTGTAGGTATCCCATTACCAGGGACTGGTGCATGGACAGGTTCTTTAGTGGCTGCATTACTTGATATGGACTTCAAGAAGGCTATTACTGCCATCTTCTTAGGTATCCTGCTTGCGACACTTATTGTTGGTTCATTATCATATGGCTTATTAGCTGCATTTTAAAAGAGAGACTAATCATCTCTCTTTTTATATTCCTCTAAGATTTCCTGCATCTTCACTAATCCTCTTTCACAATTAGGATGAAGTAGATCACAGCTTCTTGCACACCCTAAACAGAATTCATTTTCTAATAGTTTCAGTTCTTCTTCTTTCATAATCTTCACCTCAAGTTATTATAGGATTAACGTTCTATGATTGACAAGCAATATGAATTTGGTAGAATAATATTAATTAAAGGGGAGTAGCTCTTACAGAACCGTTCGTCAACACGTTATGTTTACATAACCGGATTGTTTTGGTCATTTATGATCAGCGAGACCTTTAATAAAACGATTGTTTTTATTAAAGGAGGAATACAAATGTATAAAAAAACAATTGAAGAAGTAAAAGAGTCTTTGGATACAAATATTGAAAAGGGTCTCACTTCTTCTGAAGCAAAGAAGAGACAAGGCATATATGGTACAAATGAACTAGAAAAGCCACAGAAAAGGTCTCTTCTTTTACGTTTTCTAGATCAGTTTAAGGATGCAATGATTATTATTTTAATTATTGCGGCAGTAGTTTCTATTATTGTAGAACCAGGTGACTGGATTGATTCTCTTATTATCGTAATAGTTGTTATGATGAATGCGATTCTAGGTGTTGTATTAGAGAGTCATGCAGAAAAGAGTCTTGAATCATTACAGGAATTATCTGCACCACAATCTAAGGTATTAAGAGATGGTGTGAAACAGACAATTGCATCTAAAGAATTAGTGCCTGGTGATATTATTATTCTTGAAACAGGGGATATGATTCCTAGTGATGCACGATTAATTGAAGCTTATAACTTAAAGGTAGATGAATCAGCTTTAACAGGTGAATCTGTTCCTGTAGAAAAGACAACTGATCCTATTAGTCAGGATGTTGTGATTGGGGACCAGACAAATATGGTCTTCTCTTCTACAGTAGTGACTTATGGTCGTGGTGAAGCAATTGTGACATCTACTGGTATGAATAATGAAGTAGGTAAGATTGCTGGCATGTTGAATGCGAGTGAAAAGGAATTAACACCATTACAGGTTAAATTAAATGAAATTGGTAAAACAATTGGATTACTTTGTATTGTGATCTGTGTGATTGTATTTATTCTTGAATCATTGAGTGGTATTAGCTGGTTAGAATCATTTAAGACAGCTGTAGCTTTAGCTGTTGCAGCAGTACCAGAAGGACTTGCAGCTACTGTTACTATTGTCTTAGCTGTCAGTGTAACTAAGATGGTTAAACAGCATGCCATTATTCGTAAACTACCTGCAGTAGAAACATTAGGTAGTACTTCTATTGTATGTTCTGATAAGACAGGTACATTAACACAAAATAAGATGACTATCTTAAAGACTTACTTAGATGGTGATGAAGTAAAAGATTTAGAAGAAGCAGATTCTAAGACTATTGATATGTTGAATGCATTTACTCTATGTTCTGATGCTTCTATTGATGATGGTAAGGTACTAGGTGATCCTACTGAAGTTGCACTAGTAGAAGCAAGTAAAAAGATGAACTTTGAAAAGAAAGCACTCATGGAAAAGTATCCACGTGTAGGAGAATTAGCTTTTGATTCTGATCGTAAGATGATGAGTGTTATTGTGAAGGACGGAGATCATTATGTGTCTATTACTAAAGGTGGACCTGATGTGATCTTAAATAGATGTCGTGATGTAGATAGTGACCAGGCTATGACTGCCAATGATGAAATGGCTAAAGATGCATTAAGAGTCTTAGCTGTGGCAGTGAAGACATATGATACAATCCCTACTAACATTACAGTAGAAGAAATAGAAAATGATATGGACTTTATTGGGTTTGTAGGTATGATTGACCCAGCTCGTCCAGAAGCAAAAGAAGCCATTAGAGTTGCTAAACATGCAGGTGTGCGTACTATTATGATCACTGGTGACCATAAGACAACAGCGACTGCCATTGCGAAAGATTTAGGTATTTTAAGTGAGGGACAGGAAGTCATTTCTGGTGAAGAATTATCTCAGATGTCTCAGGAAGAATTAGAAAAGAATGTAGAAAAATATAGTGTTTATGCACGTGTGGCTCCTGAACATAAAGTAAATATCGTCAAAGCATGGAAATCAAAGAATAAGATTGTCGCTATGACAGGGGATGGTGTCAATGATGCACCAGCCTTAAAGACTGCAGATATTGGTTGTGCGATGGGTATTACAGGTACTGATGTAGCGAAGAATGCTGCTACTATGATCCTAACAGATGATAACTTTGCGACTATTATTCAGTCTATTAAACAGGGTCGTGGTATTTTTGATAATATCCAGAAGGATGTACAGTTCTTATTATCAAGTAATATTGGTGAAGTATTAGCTATCTTCTTAGTTTCTATTATTGCGTTAATTAATCCTTCTTGGGGATTTGGTGTACCACTATTACCTATTCATTTATTATGGATTAACCTAATCACAGATGCTTTACCAGCCTTTGCGATTGGTTTAGAACCAGTTGAAGATGATATCATGGATAGAAAACCAAGAGAAAAGGATGAAGGTTTCTTTGCGAATGGCTTAATGGTGAAAGTCATCTGGCAGGGTGTTATGGTAGGTTTACTTACTTTAGTTTCTTATTCAATTGGTCAGTATTTCAGTAATCATGAATATGCGATGACTATGGCCTTTATCACCATGTCAGGTGCTGAATTATGTCATGCTTTTAACGTAAAGAGTCATCATTCAGTATTTAATAAACAGGTATTCAACAATAAATATTTATGGGGTGCAACAGCTTTAGGTCTTGTATTACAGTTAGCCATCATCTTTACACCTCTTTCTCATTTATTTAGTTTAGTGCCTCTTGATCCATCTCATTTCGCGATTGCAGCATTACTTGCATTCTCAGTTATCCCAATCGTAGAAATCTCTAAACGTTTCAATAAACGTTAACACCTGCATCGCAGGTGTTTTTTTACTATTTCTGTTGCATTTATCTCATATGAGCAGTATTATTTAGTTAGTAAAGGCTAACCCTTTACTAAACACAACATATCCTTTCATATTCTCAGTTCCTTAAAATAGAGGACATAAAAAAATCACAGGACGGCACACACCTGTGATTTTTTTATTTAGATCTTATTTTTAAAATAAGCTTTTAAAGCTTCAAAAGTTTCTGGTGAAATATAATGTTCGATACGACATGCATCCTGTGAAGCAGTAGACTCACTGACTCCAATATGAACTAGGATATTTCTTAATTCAGTATGTCTTTCAAATATCATATTCGCAATCTTAGCACCAGCTTCTGTTAATGTAATGGCACCATCTTCATCCATGTTGATGAGTTCCTTCTCTTTTAATCTTTTCATCTGCTGTGAAATAGTAGGTTTAGAGAAATTCATTTCACGGGCGATATCAATGGAACGCACATGTCCTTTCTTCTTTTGAATAACTAATATAGTTTCTAAGTACATTTCTGTAGATTCACTCATCTTATTCACCTCATTTGAATCATTATAGCATAAAAATTCAAATAATGAAAAAGTTAGGCTTTGCTAATATTTTTGTTGACATATAAAAACAGTAAGGCTATACTAACAATGAAGTTAGAAAAGGCTAATTAGGTTAGTCTAATCATCTGAGGAGGCGGATTATATGCCAATTAGTATGGCAAATCCTGGAGATACAGTCATTATTAGACGTATTACAGGAACTGATAAAGTAAAGAATCATCTAGCAGAACTTGGTTTTGTAGTAGATGGAGAAGTAACTATTATCAGTAAAGTAGATAACGGAATTATTTGTAATGTGAAAGGCAGTAGGATTGCGCTTTCTGAACAGATGGCCAATCGTATATTGTTTTAAGGGAGGCGTAACATGAACTTAAAAGATGTAAAAGTGGGCGAAACAGTAACTATTAAAAAAGTAACTGGTACAGGTCCAGTAAAAAGAAGAATTATGGATATGGGTTTAACTAAAGGACAGAGTGTTTATGTAAGAAAAGTTGCACCTTTAGGAGATCCAGTAGAAATTACAGTACGTGGTTATGAATTATCTTTGCGTAAAGCAGATGCGCAGATGATTGAAGTGGAGGATTAGTTATGAAGATAGCGTTAGCGGGTAACCCTAACTCCGGTAAAACAACATTATTTAACGCTTTGACAGGAAGTACTCAGTATGTTGGTAACTGGCCAGGGGTTACGGTTGAAAAGAAAGATGGGAAACTAAAAGGTCATAAGGATGTGACTATCCAGGATTTACCTGGTATTTATTCATTATCTCCTTATACACTAGAAGAAGTTGTTACAAGAAGATATTTAATTAATGAAACACCTGATGCAATCATTAATATTATTGATGGTACAAACTTAGAAAGAAACTTATACTTAACTACTCAGTTAGCTGAATTAGGTATTCCAATGGTTTTAGCTGTCAATATGTATGATATCATCGAAAAGAAGGGTGATAAGATTGACTTAGATCAGTTAGGTCAGTTAATTGGTTGTAAAGCAGTGACTTTATCAGCATTAAAGGATAAAGGGACTCAGGAAGTTGCTGAAGAAGCAATTAAACTTGCACATAACCATAAGGTATCTGAACATCCTCATGTATTCGAAGGTTCTGTAGAACATGCTTTAGCACATATTGAAGAATCAATTGAAAATAAAGTAGATGCATCTAAGTTAAGATGGTTTGCAGTTAAGGTATTTGAAAGAGATGAAAAGGTATTGGCTGAACTTAAATTAGATCAGGCAGTATTAAATGAAATCGAAGGTCATATTGCGGATTGTGAAAAAGAAATGGATGATGATTCAGAATCTATTATCACAAACCAGAGATATACTTTTATTAAGAATTCTATTAATAAGGTTCTTACAAAGAAGAATCCACATCAGACATTATCTACATCAGATAAGATTGATAAGATTGTGACTAACAGATTCTTGGCTTTACCAATCTTTGTATTAATTATGTGGCTTGTTTATTACATTTCAGTATCTACAGTAGGTAGTTGGATGACTGACTGGGTGAATGATGTATTATTTACTGAAATCATTCCACCTGCAGTAGAAACTTTCCTTAAATCAATTGGTTGTGCAGCTCCATTAATCAGCTTAATCAAAGATGGTATTATTGGTGGTGTAGGTTCAGTATTAGGTTTCGTACCACAGATGGCACTTATTTTCTTATTCTTAGCTATTCTTGAAGATTCAGGATATATGGCAAGAATTGCATTCATTATGGATAGATTATTACGTAAATTCGGTTTATCTGGTAAATCATTCATCCCTATCTTAATTGGTACTGGATGTGGTGTTCCAGCCGTTATGGGTACACGTACTATTGAAAATGAAGCAGATAGAAGAATGACTATTCTATTATGTACATTTATTCCTTGTGGTGCGAAGACTGTTATTATTGGTATGATCAGTTCAGCATTCTTCCCAGGTAACACTTGGATTGCGCCAGCAATGTATTTCTTAAGTATTTTAGTTATTATCTTATCAGGTATCGCATTAAAGAAGACTCGTTTCTTTGCAGGTGATCCAGCACCATTCGTAATGGAATTACCAGCATACCATATTCCTACATTAAGAGGTGTATTCATCCATGTTTGGGAACGTGCAAAAGCATTCATGATTAAAGCAGGTACTATTATCTTTAGTATTTGTATTGTGGTATGGTTATTATCTACATTTAACTTCTCATTCCAGATGGTTGATATTGAAAACTCAATGTTAGCATCTATTGGTCATGTATTTGCAACATTATTCGCACCAGTAGGTATTGAAAACTGGAAAGGTTCAGTAGCTGTTATTTCAGCATTAGCTGCTAAGGAACAGGCTGTTTCTACTATCTCTATCTTAAATCATATGGGTGATGCAGATTCAGGTGCTAAGGCAATTCATGCTATGGTGAATACATTCTCTGCAATGGGTGGTTTCTCATTCATGATCTTGAACTTATTCGATCCACCATGCTTTGCCGCTATTGGTACAATCATGAGAGAAATGGGTTCTAAGTTCTGGGGATGGTTCGCAGTATTATACCAGATGGTATTAGGTTATGTATTAGCTATGATCACTTATCAGTTAGGTTCATGGTTATTCTATGGTGCAACATTCGGATTAGGTCAGATTCTATCAATCGTATGTATTCTAGTAATGATCTACTTCATTGTAAGACCAGCACCTAAACCAGAATTAAAGACACAGAGAGCTTAATCAATTATGGGTAACATCATAGTTGTGGCTATTGTTGTTGTGTTGCTCATTATAGGTGTTCTTCACTACAAGAAGACATTACAGTCAGGATGTTGTGGTGAACACGATCAAATAAAGAAAATAGGTACGGGGGATAAGGATAAAAATCTTTATCCCTATCGTACTATTCTTCATATTGACGATATGTTCTGCAAGAACTGTGCAGCAACAATAGAAAACGCGTTTAATCAACATAAAGAATATCTTGCATCAGTAGACATGAATAAGAAAGAAATCACTATTCTTTCTATGAATCAACCTGATCTAGAAACATATAAACAGATGATCATCAAACTTGGTTATACGCCAAGATAATTGTATAATAGAAGCAAGGAGGAGATAGTATGGGTACAATTATAGTAAGTATTTTATTAGTTATCTGGATTTGTCTTGTCCTTAGAACTATATATAAAAATAAGAAAAAAGGCATAGGTGTATGTGGCCATAATTGTAATACATGTGGCACAAATGATCTATGTCATGCTGATCTCTATAAAATGTATCGTGAAGAGATGCGTAAAGAAGGACACGCTTAGTGTTCTTCTTTTTTTAGTTTGAGCATATTTATTGAATTATATCTCAAAAGGACTATAGTATAAGTAGTAATAATTACTATATACTAAAGGAGGAATTCTGATATGAAATGGGTATGTAAAGTATGTGGATATGTGTATGAAGGTGATGAATTACCTGAAGATTATGTATGTCCACTATGTGGTGTAGGACCAGAAGAATTTGAAAAAGTAGAAGAATAGTATTCATTCTTCTAAATAAGAGAGGCTGTAACGCTTAAGGTAGTAGTCAATACTATCTATTCGTTACAGCCTTTAATAATTTAAAAGAGTTCTTTTGCTCTCATACGCTTCAATTCAGCATGTGTACTTTTTTTATGTCTGCAATAGAAGTAAATACCTAGCATTACAAAGTTTCCAGCATTGATAGACACAATAGTATATACAATGCTTGTTGTTGTAAGAGAGTGGTCTCTTAATGCGGTAGATGTTTTGTCTGAAGAACTTTCTACCACTTTACCTCTTTCTGTCATCACAGATTGAGTCGTTTCAATTTTATTATGGGTTGGTATGAATCCAAATGAGAATATGAGTGAACTCGCAAAAATAACGATTGGGATAATCAAACCAAGTAACCTATTATCCTTTTTTGATAAAAATATTTGTAGTCTTATAATTGCGATTAAAATAATCACACCAATAATAGTTCTAACCATTTTTTGATTTCTCCTTTATTTTCTTATATTCTGTAATTAAATTTTTAGCAACATCAAATTCTATATCTTCATCGATGACATATCTTTTGATCAACTCTACAAATTCATCGTTATCTGTTTTATCTTCAGCTAACTTGATCTTATCAATCAATTTATTTAACCTGACTCTTACTGTTGGATAAGTAACACCATACAACTTAGCAACTTCTTTTAAAGAACCTGAAGCGAGTAGAAATCTTTTGATAAAAATCATATCTTCATCATCCAAATTTTTCATCCACATAGGAACAGTATCCATATTTATCACCTCTTTTTGTAATATAACATATTTAAATTTTAAATAAAAGATAAATATTTTAATATTATTAAAGTGTATATTTAACAATATTAAAAATACTCCTAGTTTTTTAATCATTATGTAAGAGTTGTGTATTTTGATTAGGTTTGATTTATTTAGTAGTTTGATATGATATAGTAGTGTGGAATGGAGAGGTGAATATGAAGAAAATATTAATTTTATTAGTGACAATGATGTTATGTGCCTGCGCACCTGCAGAACCTATGTCACTCAAAGACTGCTATGGACAGTACAAACAAGAGAAAATCGTATATGCGAATAAGAAGGATTACATAAAGAAGAAGGATGCTTATAATGCGTATCTTGTTTATGAAATCAATAAAGATGCATGTACATTTGAAAGTGATTTAAAGTATCAGAATATCCAGTATAAGAAGGTTGAACTATCAAAAGATGAGAAAGAAAAAGTTCCTGAAGCACTCATCAAATACAACCTTTATGAAGGTGAAAAACAGTTAGGTATTGCGGTTTACTTAGGTGAAGAAGCTGTTTATATTGCTAGCTATGATCAATATGATGGTAGCCCTGTATATATTGCGAAAATGAAAAAAATCATAAATAAGAGCTAAAATTTACGAAAAACAGAAAATAAATAATTTTGTTTATATTTAAAGAAAAATTATTGACAAAGTAAAAAAGTGATTGTATTATAGACCCAAGTTAAATAAACAAATCGATGAACGAGAAGAGTATCTTACAATCACCTACAGCGAGATGACATAGAGTGGAAGGTCATCAGGAAGATATAAGAGAAACGCACTCGGGAGAGTCTGTTGGAATTGAGTATAACAGAACGTGAATCTGCGTTAATGAAGAGGTGGTTTGTATGATACAAGCAACTAGAGTGGTACCGCGTTTATATACGTCTCTGGATTAATCCAGAGGCGTTTTTTGTTTATTAAAGGGGTGTTTGATATGAAGGAACGACGATCTAGTTAAGTAGTGGGGCATTAAAATAAAACATCAAACATTTAAAGGAGAAGAAAATTATGGAAAAGAAAACATTTAAGAAAGTTGTATTAGCTTATAGTGGAGGATTAGATACTTCAATTATTATTTCTTGGTTAAAGGAAAATTATGGCTGTGAAGTTATTGCAGTTGCTGCTGATGTGGGACAGGGTGCTGGAGAACTTGATGGTCTTGATGAAAAGGCTGCAAAGACAGGTGCTTCTAAATATATTTGTGTAGATTGTAAACCTGAATTCGTTAAGGATTTCTGTTTTGAAGCAGTTAAAGCTAATGCATTATATGAAGGTAAATATATGTTAGGTACTTCTCTTGCAAGACCAATTATTGCGAAGAAGTTAGTAGATATCGCTTTAGAAGAAGGTGCAGATGCAATCTGTCATGGATGTACTGGTAAAGGTAATGACCAGGTAAGATTTGAATTAGCTATTAAAGCATTCGCACCAGATATGCCTATTATCGCTCCTTGGAGAGAATGGGATATTAAATCAAGAGAAGAAGAAATCGAATATGCGGAAGCAAGAAAGATTCCTCTAAAGATCAACAGAGAAACAAACTACTCTAAAGATAAGAACTTATGGCATTTATCTCATGAAGGTTTAGATCTTGAAGATCCAGCTAATGAACCTAAGTATGATGAAATCCTAGAAATGGGTGTTTCACCAGAAAAGGCACCAGATGTTCCAACATATATCACTTTAACTTTTGAAAAGGGTAAAGCTGTCGCATTAAATGGTGAAAAGCTTGAACCAGTAGAAATGTTAGCTAAGTTAAATGAAATCGGTGGTGCGAACGGTGTTGGTATCGCAGATATGGTTGAAAACAGACTTGTTGGTATGAAGTCAAGAGGCGTATATGAAACACCTGGTGGAACTATTTTATATGCAGCACATCAGAACCTAGAAGAAATTACTGTAGATAAAGAAACACAGCATTTCAAACAGCAGGTAAGCTTAAAACTTGCTGATAATATCTATAACGGCCAGTGGTATACACCTCTTACTGAAGCATTACTTGCATTCGTAGATAAGACTCAGGAAAACGTAAATGGTGAT
Source organism: Catenibacterium sp. AM22-6LB (assembly GCF_003435615.1). NCBI lineage: Bacteria > Bacillati > Bacillota > Erysipelotrichia > Erysipelotrichales > Coprobacillaceae > Catenibacterium > Catenibacterium sp. AM22-6LB. Next base: position 18,601 of record NZ_QTUM01000012.1, on the reverse strand, counting down.
GTTAAACTTAAATTATATAAGGGTAATATCGTAGGTGCTGGTGTTACATCTCCAGATACATTACATGATTTACAGACAGCATCATTTGATGAAGATGATGATTATGATCAGTATGATGCCAAAGGATTCATCACATTATATGGTTTACCAATCAAGGTAAAAGCTAAGTTAGATCAGAAGAAAAAGAAATAGGAGTTTAAGATATGGTATTGTGGAAAGGTAGATTTTCTAAAGAATTAAATCATGAAGTGAATGCATTCAATTCATCTCTTTCATTCGATCATCGTATGTATAAACAGGATATCAGAGGATCTCTTGCTCATGCAAAGATGTTATGTAAACAGAGTATTATTGAAGAGAAAGATTATGAAGAGATTGTAGAAGGTTTAAATGCAATTTTAAAAGAGATTGAAGAGGGTACACTCCTCTTTGATCCTGAAGCTGAAGATATTCATATGTTTGTGGAAAGTGAACTCACAAAACGTTATCCAGTGGCTGGTAAAAAACTACATACAGGACGTTCTAGAAATGATCAGGTTGCATTAGATCTTCGTTTATATGCACATGATGAAATTCTAGAAATCAAGAAAATGTTAGTGAACCTGATTCATACATTAACAGATTTAGCTGAACATAACCTTGATACAATCATGCCAGGATACACACACTTACAAAGAGCACAGCCTATTACTTTTGCCCATCATTTAATGGCTTATGCATCAATGTTTTTAAGAGATATTGATCGTTTAGAAGATGTTGATAAGAGACTTTATGTATCACCTCTAGGAAGTGGTGCACTTGCAACAACAACTTATCCATTAGATAGACTATTTGTGGCAGAAGAATTAGGTATGTATGATATTATGTATAACTCTTTAGATGGTGTCAGTGATCGTGATTATGCGATTGAGTTATCAAGTGCCTTAGCCACAATCATGATGCATTTATCAAGATTCTCAGAAGAAGTGATTCTATGGTGTTCATGGGAATTCAAATTCATTGATCTTGATGATGCGTATGCAACAGGTTCTTCTATTATGCCTCAGAAGAAGAATCCAGATATTGCAGAATTAGTAAGAGGTAAGAGTGCAAGAGTCATTGGTGATGTGAATACATTACTTACAATGATGAAGGGACTCCCTCTTGCTTACAATAAAGACATGCAGGAAGATAAAGAAGCTTTATTTGATGCAATTGATGAAGTCAAGCTTTGTCTTCCAGTCTTTACAGATATGATGGCAACTATTACTGTTCATAAAGATAAGATGAGAGATGCTGCTGCAAGAGGATTTATTAATGCGACAGATTGTGCAGATTATTTGACTAAGAAAGGTATGCCATTTAGAGATGCTTATAAGATTACTGGGGAACTTGTAAGATATTGTATTGAACATGGAGAAACATTAGAAACACTTCCTCTAGATGTTTATACAGGTTATACAGATATGTTTGGTGAAGATGTTTATCAGGCTATTTCATTAGAAACATGTCTTAACAACAGAGCAGTTGTTGGTGGACCTTCTCCTAAAATTGAGATGGAGAATATTCATAGAATCAATCAGAAAGTGAGTGGATATTGTGATTAAAGCAGGTATTATTGGTGCAAGTGGTTATGCAGGATGTGAACTATTAAGAATCTTATTAATGCATCCTGAAGCAGAAGTAACAGCTATTTCTTCACATAGCTATACTGGTAAAAAGATTTATGATCTTTATCCTAACTTCTATCAGGTATGTGATTTAGAGTTTATTGAAGATACAGAAGTCATTGAGAAAGCAGATATTATTTTTGCATCTCTTCCTCATGGCTTATCTGAAAAGTATGCGAAGACATGTGTAGAAAAGGGTAAAAAGTTTATTGATTTAGGGGCTGACTTCAGACTTGATAAAGAAGAAGATTATCAGAAATGGTATGGTTTAGATTATAACTTACCAGAACTTCATAAGAATCAGGTCTATGGTTTACCTGAAGTCAATAGAGATAAGATCAAGGATGCCACTATTATTGGAAATCCTGGTTGTTATCCTACAACTATTACATTAGGTCTTTATCCATTATTAAAGAATAAGCTTAATGTATCACAGAAGATCATTATTGATTCAGCATCAGGTACAACAGGTGCGGGTAAGAACTTAAGTGATGGTATGCATTTTCCAAGATGTAATGAATCGTTCCATCCTTATAAAGTAGGTGTACATAGACATACACCAGAAATTGAACAGGAATTAAGTAAGATGAATGAAAAAGATGTACATATCACATTTGTCCCTCATTTACTTCCTGTAGATCGTGGTATTGTTTCTACTATTTATGTTCCTGTAGATAAGTCTTTAGAAGAAATCTATGAAACATATGTAGAGGCTTATAAGAATGAACAGTTTGTGAGAGTATTACCTCTTGGACAGGTCGCAGACTTAAAGTTTGTGAAAGCATCTAACTATTGTGATATTTCATTACATATGGATGAACGTGATCATACATTAATTGTAGTGTCTACAATTGATAATATGGTGAAGGGTTCTGCTGGTCAGGCAGTACAGAATATGAATATTATGTATGGACTCGATGAGAATACAGGTTTAAATCTTGTCGCTCCATCATTCTAAGGAGGAAATCATGAAAGATATACTTGGTGGTGTTTGTGCACCAATAGGATTTAGCGCAAATGGTATTCATGCAGGAATGAGAAAGAATAAATCTAAGAAGGATTTATCTCTTATTGTGAGTGAAGAGTTATGTACAGCAGCTGCAACATATACACAAAATAAAGTAAAAGGTGCTCCTTTGACAGTTACAAAGCAGCATTTAAAGAATGGTCGTGCAAGAGCAATTATCTGCAATTCAGGTAATGCGAATACATGTAATGCGAATGGTATTGAGCTTGCAAATGAAGTATGTGCTTTAGCTGCAAAAGAATTAGGTTTAAAGGAAGATGATATTATTGTCGCTTCTACAGGTGTTATTGGTCAGCCTATGTCTATTGATCCTTTTAAAGATCATATGAAAGAACTTGTAAAGGGATTAAATGTAGATGGGTCTCATGATGCATGCTATGGAATCATGACAACTGACACACAGCCTAAAGAATATGCAGTAGAATTTAAACTAGGTAATGCGAAATGTCATATTGGGGCTATCGCAAAGGGCTCTGGTATGATTCATCCAAATATGGCAACAATGCTTGCTTTTGTAACCAGTGATGTAGCCATCTCTAAAGAATGTCTAGAAGCAATGGTACATGAAGTTGTCGATGATACATTTAATATGGTTAGTGTTGATGGGGATACATCTACTAATGATATGTTATGTGTATTATCAAATGGTATGGCACAGAATAATAAGATTGTCTTAAAGGATCAGTCTTATAATATTATGAAGGATGCGTTATACCATATCTGTGAACAATTATCTCGTGGTATTGCGAAAGATGGTGAAGGAGCAACTAAGCTTCTTACATGTAATGTCAAGAATGCGAAGACATTACAGGATGCTAAGATTGTTGCCAAGAGTGTTATCACATCTACTTTATTTAAAGCAGCCATGTTTGGTAGAGATGCGAATTGGGGTCGTATCTTATGTGCTATAGGTTATTCTGAAGCTGATTTAGACATCAACAAAGTATCCGTGACATTGGCTTCATCTGCAGGAGATATTCATGTTTGTGAGAAGGGCATGGGGGTTATCTTTGATGAAGAGAAAGCATTAAAGGTCTTATCTGAAGATGAGATTGATATCAATATTGATTTAAATGATGGAATATGGGATGCAACAGCATGGGGTTGCGATCTAACATATGATTATGTAAAGATTAATGGGGAATATAGAACATAATGGAAGAAAGAGAAATATATCGAGCAAAAATCTTATCTGAAGCTGTTCCTTATTTACAGGAATATAATGGTAAGACAGTAGTAGTAAAATATGGTGGAAATGCGATGATCAATGAAGAATTGATGAACAATGTCATTTCTGATATATGTCTAATGACTTTAGTTGGTATTAATGTCGTATTGGTTCATGGTGGGGGCCCTGAAATCAATAAGGCATTAAAACGTTCTGGTATAGAATCAAAGTTTATTAATGGGTTACGTTATACTGATGAAGAAACAATTGATATCGTACAGGAAGTATTAGCGGGTAAAGTCAATAAGAATCTTGTAAAGCTAATAATGAATGGGGGAGGCCGTGCAGTAGGTCTTTGTGGTATTGATAATAAGTTGTTAGAGGCGAAGAAGATTAAAGACGAATTAGGTTATGTAGGCACTGTTACACAGGTAAACAATGAAATCATTAAGGATGCAATCAAGAGTGGTTATATTCCAGTTATTGCGTCTATCGCAATGGATGATGAAGGTAATAGTTATAATGTCAATGCAGATTATGCAGCAGCAGCTATTGCGGATAGTCTAGAAGCAGAAAACTTGATTGTAGTTAGTGATATTCCTGGTTTATTAAGAGATCCTCATGATGAAAAGACATTGATTCCAGAGGTATCTATTCAGGATGTAGAAAACTTAAAAGCAGAAGGTATTATTGCAGGAGGTATGATTCCTAAAGTGGATTGTATTACTCATGCATTAAAAGGCAATATGTCAAAAGCAGTCATTATTGATGGTCGTATTCCACATTCTATTCTTATTGAAATATTATCTAAGGATGGTAGTGGTACACTATTCACAAGATAACAGAGTTACATCTGTTATCTTTTTTTTGCCTCTAAAATAGTATATTATTAAAGATAAGGAAGGGTGAAACGATGAAAAGATTATTATGCTTATTATTATGTAGTATATTGTTTGTGGCATGTGGTACTACAAAAGAGACAAAAAAGAAAGATACTGCAGTAGTAGAGAAACAAAAGAAAAAGGAAGAGGAAGCTAAGAAATTAGAAGAACAAAAGAAAAAGGAAGAAGAAGCTAAGAAACTAGAAGAACAGAAGAAACAGGAAGAAGAAGCAAAAAAACTAGAAGAACAGAAAAAACTAGAGGAACAGAAGAAAGCCGAAGAACAGAAAAAAGCTGAGGAAGCTAAAAGACAGGAAGAAGTAAAAAGACAACAGGCATCTGTTGCGATAAATAATAATGTGGTTGCTATTGATGCAGGACATCAGGCGAGAGGTAATTCACAATTGGAACCTATTGGCCCTGGTGCTTCAACACAAAAGGCTAAGGTCGCAGGTGGAGCAACAGGAACTGCCACACGTATTCCTGAATACCAGACAACTCTTAATGTGAGTTTGAAACTAAGAGATGTATTACAGTCTAGAGGGTATAAGGTTGTTATGATTCGTACAACTAATGATGTGAATATTTCTAATAGAGAAAGAGCTGAAATGGCTAATAATGCAGGTGCTGGTGCTTTTATTAGATTACATTGTGATGGTATTGGTAATAGTGGTGTCACTGGTGCAAGTGTACAGGAACCAGCTAATGGAAATCCTTATATGAGTGCAGGTAATGTGTCTGCTTCACAATCTTTAGGAAGAACAGTACTTAATCACTATTGCAGTACTACAGGTATTAGAAATAGAGGAATGGCTGCACGCAATGACTTAAGTGGAATCAACTGGTGTAAGACACCTGTCTGCTTACTTGAGATGGGATTCATTTCTAATGGTGATGAAGATAGAAAGTTAAACAACAGTGATTTCCAGCAGAAAATTGCGGAAGGTATTGCGAATGGTATTGATGCGTATTTTGGTCGATAATAATTGCATTTATGCCTATTAACTGTTTATAATGTTTCTTGATAAGGTTATCCTTAGAGGATAACCTTGAATTTTAGAGTATATTCCTATGTATTTAGTAGGAACTAGAGGTGAAACGATGGATAACATTAAAGCGATAGAACGTAGTATTATTACAAACTTTAGAAAACCTTTATGGCGTAGATTTATTAAGGGTATTCAGGATTATGAACTCATTGAACCTGGTGATAAGATTGCGGTATGTATTTCAGGGGGAAAGGATTCAATGCTTCTTGCAAAGTTATTACAGGAATTACAGAGACATGGTAAGTTTCATTTTGATTTAGAGTTCATCTGTATGGATCCAGGCTATAATCCTGCCAATAGAAAACTGATTGAAGAGAATGCGGAAAAGCTAGGTATTCCTATTCAGTTCTATGAGTCAGATATATTCAATGTCGTACATGGAATAGAAAAGAATCCATGTTATTTATGTGCAAGAATGCGTAGAGGATTCTTATATAATAGAGCACAGGAATTAGGATGTAATAAGATTGCGTTAGGACATCATTATTCTGATGTCATAGAAACAATATTAATGGGTATGATGTATGGGGCTCAGGTTCAGACTATGATGCCTAAGCTTCATAGTAAGAACTTTAAAGGTATGGAATTAATCCGTCCTATGTATTTGATTCATGAAGAAGATATTATTGCCTGGGCTGAGAAGTTTAATTTAAAGTTCTTACAGTGTGCATGTCGTTTTACAGAAGAATCTGAAGCGCGTGGAGAAATTGAACATACGTCTAAACGTGCAGAAACTAAGATGTTGATTAAGAAACTAAGAGAAATCAATCCTAAAGTAGAACAGAATATCTTTAAGAGTGTAGAGAATGTCAATCTTAAAACAATTATTGCCTATACTGACTGGGATGAATCAAAGAAGAGTTTCTTAGATTTCTATAAGGAGCAGGAATAATGGATGATCAGTTTACAAGATTAAGATGGGTGGCAGGTAATGATTCTATTGATATCATGAAAACTAAACATGTTGCAGTATTTGGCTGTGGTGGTGTTGGTGGCTATGTCATTGAAGGACTCGTTCGTTCTGGTATAGGAACAATTGATGTATTTGATCATGATACAGTGGATATCACAAATCTCAATAGACAGATAATTGCGTTACATTCTACAGTTGGTAAGAAGAAAGTAGATATTATTAAAGAACGTATGTTAGATATTAATCCAAATTTAAATATAAATACGTTTGATACATTTTATTTACCAGAGAATGCTGATACAATAGATTTATCTCAATATGATTATGTAATTGATGCAATTGATACAGTAACTGCAAAGATAGAATTGATTAAGAGATGTACAGAATTGAATGTACCTATTATCTCTTCTATGGGTACAGGAAATAAGCTTGATCCTTCTCACTTACAGATTACTGATATATATAAGACGAAGATTGATCCTCTTGCGAAAGTAATGAGAAGAGAATTAAAAGCAAGAAGAATTAAGAAGTGTTTAGTTGCTTATTCAGATGAGATTCCTGCAAAGACAGGACAGAGAACACCAGGTAGTAGTGTATTTGTGCCAGCAAGTGCAGGGTTAATGATTGCAGGATATGTGTTTCAATCATTGATAGGAGGATAACAGTATGGCTAAAGTTGCAGTTTTAATGGCAGATGGTTTTGAAGAAGTAGAAGCCTTAGGTGTAGTAGATATCTTAAGACGTGCAGAAGTGGATGTAGACACTGTTTCTATTAAAGAGGAGCAGGTTGTCATTTCTTCTAGAAACATTCCTGTACGTGCCGATAAGACACTTACAGACATGGATTATTATGATATGATTGTGATTCCTGGAGGAGCAGGTGCATGGACCTTAAGAGATGATGATCGTATTATTTCACTCATTAAGAAATATGATCATGAAGAAAGATATATTGCCGCTATATGTGCAGGACCTATGGCTTTAGGTAAAGCAGGTGTAATCACTAATAAGAAAGTCACTTCTTATCCAGGAGAAGAAATAGAAAGCTATTTAAAAGCAGGTAAATATGTTGAAGAAGAAGTGGTTGTAGGTGGTCATATTATTACAAGTAGAGGACCAGCCACAGCATTTGCATTTGCCTATAAGCTTTTAGATGTATTAGGTATTGATTCATCAAGCCTTAAACATGGAATGTTATATGATTTATACAGATAGCCTTTGTGCTATCTTTTTTTATGCAAAAAAAACGATCCCGAAGGATCGTAATATTTAATATGGTGACCGGTACGGGATTCGAACCCGTGAATGCATGCGTGAAAGGCATGTGAGTTAACCGTTTCTCCAACCGGCCAGCGGAATTGAGTATATCATAGGAGAAACGAATACGTCAATAGTTATTTTAATATTTTGATAATGAAAATGCGGAAATTTTTTTATCTTTAAAAGTAAACTTAATTTGTATATTCTTCTCTTTATATTTATAGGTTATAGTACCTTTTCCGTTATTGTAATGGTTAGAAGTAGGAGAAGAATAAGTATGCTTTACTGTAGAATAATCAGTTCCAACAGTAATATTATTCTTAAGTTTATACTTCTTAGTAAAGAGAGTGATTGTTTGGATCTTTCCATTCTTTTCTGAATATTGAATATTAGAGTCAAATAAAGCATCTGACATCTTTGATGCACTCACACCAGGATAAACCTCTTTATTCTTATAAATGACTGTATAGTCCTTTATATCAGTTTGAGCACTACATGCACATAATAAGAGACATAGTAATAATAGTATCTTTTTCATATGTATACCTCCTTGTCTTTATATTAGAACTTTAATAAGAAATTGCAAGAGAAGTTTAACAGGGAGTAACTACCGTCTAGTAGAGTGAAGAAATGTTAAAGAAAAAAGACTTCATTTGAAGTCTTTAACGGATGTGGTGTTTTGATATCATCTTTTGGATGAATATAGGTATAAAGAATTCTATCACAAATGCGGATGCATAGAATAATGCAATATGAATTATTGTGATAGGCATGATTAATGGAATAATCATCATCTTTATTGTGAAAATCATAATCACTTCTAGAAGAATCCATACAAATGTACCTAATATTAATGCGTTTTTCAAGTATGTGCGATAGAAGCTGTGATCTATTCTCTTAGTTGTTAATCCCATGTTATAGAGATAGTCTCTTGTCTGTTTCTCTTCTCTTAAAATGAGATACTTAAGGTAAAAATAGAAACCATACAATAATATAAAGACAACTGCAATGAATTGTATTAGTACTTTCTTGTTGTTATTGATAAGAGAATTGATTGCATCATTATCTACAAATGCACCCTCTACCTTAAAACCTAATCTTTCTAATTCATTCTTTACCTGATTGATATTCTTAAGACTATCTACTCTTAATGTATAAGCATCTGGACGCCATGGTGTTTTCATGATGATATCATTTACATCATTCATAGTATAGTTTTCAGGAAGAACATTTTCAAATGTTATAAAACCTTCTTCGAGCTGAGTATCCTCTATACTATAAACGACAACACTTTCTTTGGCTTTAAAAGTTTCCATATAAGGTGCTATACAGTCGCTAGGAATATAAACATATGGATTTCCTGTACCGACACTATTTGTACTTATAGCTGATCCTGGTTTTAAAATTCCTCTCACAGGCAGGGTCATATAAACAAGTTTTACACAAGGTGTGTTGATATCGATCCACTCATCACCATCAGTTGATGTTCCCATTTGAGAAATACCAGAAGCATTATAGACAGGTATTGGAACCCATAATCCTATTTTTAACTTCTTGATATTAATATCCTCTAGTCTAAGGTTATTTTCTTCTAAGAAAGCTTCCATTTTTTCGTTGCTTAAATAGACACCTTTATTATCAGCATGTTTAATAGTGATGTTTGTATAATCATCCCTACTATCATAAGTTTGAAGCATAAAGATGGATGAACTACCATTCATATGACCATCAGATAGTGATATCTGATCATAGTTATTTTCTGTTGCACCATTCATATCATCCGTCCATTCTGAGAAGGTGCTATAGTGAACATCATATCTCCATGTAAGGCGTTCTATGTGACTGACACTTTTAATCTTATTGTAATCCTGTTGACTCAGAGGTGTTTCTCCAGAATAGTATGTATAATAATCATTCTTATATTTTTCTTTGTAGACAACAAGGTCTCTAGAAGCAACAGAATTAATTTTGTCTTCATAAGAAGCACTATATGTTCCATAAATATTATAACTATAAGCACATATAATCATTGTGAAAGCAATAAGTATATTCATTACTGTTCTGAAAGTACGATGTGAAAAATGAATATCCATGTTTTTATCTTTTAGGATAGGTGCTTTTATTAGATTCTTCTCTTTGGATAGATCTCTATCTATGATTAATGCACCCTCCACTTTATAAAGCGTATCAGCTGCTTGAATCATTCTACTATCATGTGATGCACTAATTACATAATGTCCTTTATCTGCATATTCCTTGAGAATATGAATCATTGTCTGTGCATAACCTGCATCAAGCGCAGCAGTAGGTTCATCTAAGATAAGTATTTCAGGCTGTCTCATTAAGGCTAAATAAACAGCAGCACGTGTTTTTTCTCCTCCAGATAAACTTTTAGGGTATTTATTTTCAAGGGGCTTTATACCTAATTGTTCTTCATAATCAGGAATTCTTTTACATCCTAATTTTTCTAGCTGTTTAATATGACTGCCAATAGTCATTCCTTCTATAAATAAAGGGATCTGATGAACATTTGCGAGATGATTATAAATAAACTTTTGTTTATTTTCTTCATCAAGAGTATCTATTCTTTCACCTTCATAAAGATAAATACAGTCATAAGCAAATTGGAAGGCTTTAAGAAATGTGGATTTTCCTGATCCGCTTCTTCCTTTGATAACAGTTAAATGTCCACATTCAGCGCAGAATGAAGCATCTTTAAATAGAGTCTTTTTTCCAAAAGACACATTAAGTTGTTTAATTTCAAGCATATTAAACCACCTCATTTCTTAGTTCTGTAACAATATCAATCTTTTTGATAAATCTAGATTGTGTCATCACTCTTTCTAAAAGAAGTGCAATTATAAATACAAAAGTAGATATAAGAGGTGCTACAAGTGAGAATATACCTGTTAAAAGCAACATGATAATAGATATAATTGTACTAATTACTAAAACAGCACAAAGCCCAATAATGCTTTCGGTAAGAGATATATGAATCAAATCTTTTTCTCGTAAGCCAGAAATTCTTAATAAAACAAGTTCGCTCTTTCTTTGCATTAATAAATGTGACTCAAGAACAATATCAATAATCATAGCTACAAGAATAATAATACCTGCAAACGTAAACATCAGCATTTGATAATAGTTGTTTAAGCTATCCATCGATTCTCTATCTGTAAATGAATCATTAACTGTATAACCACTCTTTTCATAGCCTTTAAGAGCCTTTTCTAATGCATCGTATGTATCATAGCAGATTACGTATCCTATATATTGTTTATCTTTACTGTTCTTTTCATAAATGGATTTCATTAATGAATAAGGCATATAGATATATCTTTGACTTTTTACTACATAATGGACTTTTTTAGAATTTTTAAATACACCATTCATATCAAAACTATGTTCAGTTTGATGCATTCCTTCTCTATCTTTAATGGTTATATCAAGGCTTATTTTATTGTTCTTGGATTTCTGATTGAGAATATAGAAGGTAGATTCATCCATATAGATACCATTTTGTTTATCCTGTATAGGTCTATCTATATACTTGGATAAATCATCTTCTTTGAAATAGGGAACAATAAAAACTTCTTCACCATTTACATCAGTAGACATTTTATATAAAGGATATGCATTCTTATCATTTAATGTAATCAGTTTACTATAATCCTGATCTACATAAGAATGTTCATCTTTCGTGATAATAGCTTTGTTTTCTAATTGTCCTACTAGCATCTGCATTGCCTGCTTTTTAGAATTATGAATAATTCCAGTCATAACCTGACATGAAACAAGACTTAAAACAAAAACCATCAATAAAAGAACATACATGAATCTATAATGTTTCATATACGTTTTAACATACTCAATACAGAAATTTTGATTAATAGAAGGGGCTGTCCCTTCACCGCTTTGATCTTCTGAAAGCAAAAAATCAGAAGATGAAAGCATACCATCTTCAATCATATAAGTAATATCAGCATATTCTATTGCACAATCAGAATGTGATGCCATAACAATAGTCATATCATGACTCAGTTCTTTTAGGATTTCATATATTTGTATTTCATTATCATGATCTAGAGAAGCAGTCGGTTCATCAAGAATAAGAACCTGTGGATGACTAATAAGGGCACAAGCAATAGAAAGTCTTTGTCGCTCACCAAGAGAAAGCGTCATAACATTCTGTGATGGAGATACATCTAAATGCATTCTACCAAGGCATTCATCTATATCATTATCCGTTAATACTTTATTATGAATACGCGCAAAATATTGAAGTGTACCTGTTACATCAAGATGAGGAAGAAGACTGCTTTCTTGTAAAACATAACTTATACGGCTTCTTCTATATTCATCTCTCATCTTTCCTTCTATGAGTTTTCCATCATAGAAATATTTATAATTGCTTTTATTATCCATGAGGGCAATACAGTAAAGAAGAGCTGTTTTTCCTGAACCACTTGTACCTCTAAGAAGAGTGACAGAGTGAGCAGGAATACTGATTGTTGCATGATCTAGAATGACTCTATCATAGGTGATGGTTACATCTTTGAGTTCAATCATATTATTATTCCTTTCTAAATATGAATTCCAGTGGAACTAGAAGTCATAGTGTTTAATAATCCTATATATAATAATAGCAATTTATAAAAAAATGTATACCCTTACATTGAATTTATTTAAATCCTTGGACAATAAGTCAATATAAGTAAAAATAAGTTGGTAAAAGCATCTCTTGAAAATATTAGGTTAAACTAACCGTGGTATATATCGCATGGAAGATAAATATTAAAAGGGCAGTTAACTGCCCTTAAGTCTTCCAATCTTATGAATGCATAGTGTAGTAATAACTTCTTCTAGTAGAATACTGAAGAACCATAATAAGCATGCATAGAGAATAATAGGTATATGCATCATGAAACTCATAAAGATACTTATGATTAGTAGTATGATTAAATAGAATACGTAGTAGTAAACATAATCATATCGTGCAAGAGATTTTAACTCTTTAATACTTAATCCATTCTCATATAGGAAGAAGTATTCATCCTTGTTGGAATCAATCGTCTTTTGACGATGATAGATAAGAATAATCAACATGATAATAAATATTGCACATATTAACATCAGTAAACTATTCATCATTCTAGAATTAATCTGAGTGAGGTGATCAAGATTCACATTAGAATATACTGTTAAGTGAGGATCAATATCATTGATTTGTGAAAGAATACTAGATATATATTGTGCATCATCCACACTCACAAGTAACATCCTTGTATCATCAATTTTAAAGTATTTCCTATATAGAGCTTCAGGAAGATAGAGTACATCATCTCCTTGAGAAGAAATAGTATTCTTCTTGTTTATGTAGGATGAAACATGAAAAGTATGATTATTGATGGTGATGTCTTTACCTAAATTCTTGATTGTACGAGATGCTTTGATTGTATCACCGGTATAAGATTGTACAATTAAAGTATCAGTCACTGTTTCATAGAACGGAGTGATATGAATATGTTCTATTTCATTGAGGTCTTTTCTTATATCCATTCTAATGGGCTTAGTAATAGAATCATAAGCATAGTTACTGTTATTTCCATAATAGAGGCGTACATCTAATAGTTTCTCTTGTATCGCATTGATTTCATGTGAGTAGTATGTACGATATCCAAATATACCTATAGTCATAGAAAGAATTAAACCAAAAAGTATATATAGTATTTTAGAAGAACGTATAAGATGTTTCTTGTAATAAGATAAATAGTCTTGTGGTTTTCTAGTAATAGAAGTCGTTTCTAGTTCTTTTATTGAACTCTTTTTGAGAGGTACTATTTTATGATTCTGAATCTCATAGAGATTATCTGCATAATCAATAATACGTTTATCATGTGTTGCGATAAGAACGCATACAGGATGTGTATGGATATAATCACTCAGTAGTTCTATTAATAGTTTGCAATTAATAGAATCTAGAGAAGCTGTTGGTTCATCTAAAAGAAGGAGATAAGGGTCTTTCATTAATGCAAAGGCGATAGCTGCACGTTGTCTTTCTCCTCCTGATACATGATCAGGTGTCTGATTGAGTAGATGTTCTATCTTCATAGAACATAGAATATCATGCATTCTACTTTCGTTATATTCCTGTCCAGAGAGTAGGAATGCGAATTCCATATTCTCTCTAATGGTCATGTTATTGAATAATGTACTTTCTTGATGTACATAACCAATCTTTTCTTTCCTTGTAGTAAGAGGGTCATCAATAGAATGACCCTCCATTAAATAATCACAGGCTAATGGGGCTACAAGTCCTAATTGATTCAATAAGGTTGTTTTACCTGTACCACTTTTTCCTTTGATTGTAGTAATGCTGTTGTTAGATAAGGTGATGCTTGCATCATCAAAAATCACTCTATCAAATGTGATAGAAAGATGATTGATGTTAATCATGATCCGTACTCGTTACCATTATTTTATTTGTAATATAGAAGACTAATGTAGTCACAACAGCACTTACTAAACCTATAATCATCTTGATTGAATTGTTTACTAACGCAAACTCACTCGATGTGAATAGTCTTAAACAGAAGGAAAGAAGAACAGCTATAAACAGGAATGTAGACATAAACTGGATATCAACCATATGAATGGATTGAATCTGTTTCTCATTTAAATCAAGTTCCCTATATCTTATATATTCTCTTGATTTATTATAGAGGATTAAGAAAACAACATAAGCAATAAGACCAACAACAGTATAGATGAGAATCATAGTCTGAGTATTCTTAGAATCCTTTTGACGCATCTTTGCTGTTTGTTTATAATCGTCACTTTGTATATAAGTAACGATGTTTGGAGATATCTTATTGAGTCCATTTCTTACCTGGTCTACATAACTTGCATTTTTACATTCGACAGCATAAGTTGCAGGAACATAATCAACAATATGCTCATTTAAATCTTCATATAAATTAATTGAAACATTAGTTGTACGATATTTATTTATAATAGAGTTCGCAAAGTCATTATTTAAATAGACTTTAAATGCGTTATTTCCTGTAAAGTCATCTTGATCTTCATTTGATTTGATAACACCATAGATTTTAATGGATACTCTTTTCTTCTGATACACAGGATGTCGTGTAATTACATCATAAGATTTTTTCTGTAATCCATTTTGATCACCATATCGTCTAGTGTCACTACATTCTGTAGAACATACGGGTACACCTATATCCATTTTCATAGTTACAGGAAAATCTGAATCAGTTAATTCTAACGTTTTCATAAGACCTTCGCTTATATAATTTTTGTTTTTATCACCAAACTGACCTTTTATATAGCTTGATACAACAACATTATCATCAGTAGAATACTCTCTACCCTTGACTGACATATATGCAAGTAAATTATCATCCTCGTCATTTCTTGTATCATAATTACGAGCTGGGAACTGATAATAGCTTGTTATGCTTTTAACTCCTTTGATCGATTGAATAGATTGTATTTCTTGAGGAGTCATAGAAAATCCTTGGTCATATTCCATGAATCTATAACCAGAAGGTAATTCGTTTCTTGTAATGTATTCTTTTCCTGTATAGATAATTTTACTAGTCAAGTTATCCATCATAGATGCTGTATTCTTGTTTGTCATATATAGTTCTATACCAGAATATAAAGTCATATTGATAATAACTAAGCACAACAAAGCATATAACAGGATACTGAACTTTTCTTTCTTACTTTTTACATGTGCAATCTTTTTAGGGGTGAATTTCTGTGTTACTGAAAGTGGTTCACCATTAATTTCAGTATCTTTAATACGAGTAAATTGAAGATTCTCAATTAAATACTTGATATCCAAATACTCATCAAATTCTTCATCATGAATAGTAAGAATAATAACACGATCATGACTATATTCTTTTAATAACTTCATGATTGAATGTTTATCTTCATAATCTACAGAAGATAAAGGTTCATCTAATATAATACAAGGACTATTAGAATAAACACTTAAGGCTATCATTATTCTCTTCTTTTCACCTAAGGAACAAGAGTCATATTTCTGTGATAAGCTGGCTTTAATGTTTAAATTGTTGAATAGTTCACTTATTACATTTTGATCATGCTTTCTATTATATATAGATTCTATTAATTTAAATTGCTGCGCAATAGTAAGGTCTTTTTTTAATAATGCATCCTGGTTTCCATAGAATATAGAAGTGGCATTATTCACCATAGAGTCTAGATGAATCTGTTTAGATATAATTTTTAAAAAAGTGGTTTTTCCACAGCCACTCTCACCTGCAATACCTATAATACCAATAGAAGGAGCAATGAAATTGGCTCCTTCTAAGAGTATTCTATTAGTTTTGTATGTGAAATTATTTAATTCAATCATTTAGTTCTCACCGTCCAATTGTCTAATTTTTTAAAGTTGCCTACGGTTGCAGTTACATATGCACTAGAATAATAAGTATCGATTTTTGTAACATAAGTGTTAAATTTTTTCTAAGGGACATTTATGTTTCCATGCCACATCTCCACCAGATACTTTCTTTGATATATATGATATAAACTTGAAATACCGCATAAATGTCAGCGCTAACATAATTATAATATATATATATATATAATGTAAACATAAAGGGACAGTGAATTATAAAATTCACTGTCCCTTTAAAATGATCAGTTATATATACCTTATGAATACAAAAAGTAATTCAATAATAGCAACGATGATATATGTAATGGTCCAACGTTTCTTCGTTTTTTGGGATGACTGTGGTCTCATTTGGTTAGGTATTATAAACAAAAGAGTACAAACAACAATATATAAACCACCAGTAATACCATTTAGATATTTTGAACAATACAACAATAATAATATAAAACAGTATGTAGTTGCGTAAGGCAGATATTTATCTTTCATGATATTTACCTTCTTCTATAATCGTTAATTATAGAATATAAACAATAAACACATCAAAAATCACGGCTATGATAGTAAAAACAAACCATCCAATCTTAGTTTTTTTAGATTCAGCTTTATCTAAATAAAAAGGTAAACCTGTCATCATTGTAAGAAAAATAAGAAAGTTTGGTGCTATACGACTTGGTAAAAATCTAGAACAATATGACAATATACATATCAACACTGTGATTAAATATAAAGGTTTTTTAGGCAAAAGTATAGATTTGATTTTATTCATAACAACCTCTCTTTCGTAATTAGTGACCACTAACTGAATTATATATTCTATTTGAAATATGTCAATATTTTACTTATATCATTATTGATAATTTTAAAGTGAAAAGTTAAATTCCACTGTAAGCAGGTCAAAGTTGCGTTTAGTCTTTCGTAACTTTCTAGTTGATTTTTTAACAAGTATATAGTTATTGTGATATCTTTTTCTTTATTTTATGAAAGGCTAATTATTATGACAAAATTAAATAAGAATCTGTATCTAAAAGGCGTTTTGTGATTGTATGTGTCATAAACCAACATATATAATATATATGAAGAGGTATTCCAATTGAATAAAGAAAGGAGAATAGTTATGAAAAAGTTAATTCAATTGTTGGTGGTACTCTGTATTTTTGTAATAACGGGCTGTAAAACAAATAAAGAACGTTATCTATCTATTACAACAAGTGGATATGATAAGAAGGGGAATGTAGTAGTGAATATCTATGAATATTCATTATCTACTAAGAAAGTGACTAAAAAGTATACTTCTTCTAATCCACTTGGTGTCTATTCTAAATCTAATAATGCTGTATATTATGCTGAAGAAGATAATAGTGGTGATCATCTGTATACTTATGATCTTGATACAAAGAAATCTAAAAAGTTGTCTGGTGGATTAACCGCAATTAACAGAATTATTCCTGTAGAGAATAATATCTATGTATTAGGCGTAGAAAAAGGTCAAAGATCACTCAAGCCTTATCGTTATAATATAGAAACAAAGAAGTTCAGTAAGATTAAGGCAGAAGATGATTTGGATTTTGATCATATGGTCTATGATGTTTTCAATCATGATTTATATCTATGTGCAAGTCATCAAAAAGAAGAAGATCAGGCATTAGAAGAAGCGAATGCGGGTAAGGGTAGTAAGTATATTGCACCTAATGCGCATATTTATCGTTTGAAGAATGATCAACTCAAACGTATCTATACTACAAATCGCAAGATAGTCTATAGAATGCTTCCGATGGAAAGTGGAAATCTTACATTTACTGAAAGTGACACCATTTCAGCCTGGAATCCTCAATATCATACATATACATTAGATACAAAAACAAATAAGAAAAAAGCAGGAATTAATATTGATGAAATTATGGATGTAACACAGTATACTTGTTTTAGTTCTTCTCATCAGATTATTCTTCTTGGGCGCAATGATAAACATCAAGGAATATATATATATAATATTGATTCAGGTAAAACTGAATTATTGTATGAATCTAAAAATGAATTGATTAATAGTTTTGAACTATTAGAATAAATAAAAATACCCACAGCTCGTAACTGTGGGTATTTAGATAATAAAAAAATAGACCTAAGTCTATCTTCTAATCGTATGGAGCGGGTGATGGGAATCGAACCCACGTAGTCAGCTTGGAAGGCTGAAGTTCTACC